>NZ_QPFW01000175.1:0-20752 GCF_008122455.1 Enterobacter sp. C6 | reverse complement strand
CTTTATCCCGGCGGTGGGGGAGTTTGTGATCCCGGAACTGCTCGGTGGTCCGGACAGCATCATGATTGGCCGCGTGCTGTGGCAGGAGTTCTTCAATAACCGCGACTGGCCGGTGGCCTCGGCGGTGGCGATTGTGATGCTCCTGCTGCTGATCGTGCCGATCATGTGGTTCCACAAGCATCAGCAGAAACAGATGGGAGATCACGGATGAACAACTTACCGGTAGTGCGCTCCCCGTGGCGAATTGCGATCCTGGTCATCGGCTTTACCTTCCTGTATGCGCCGATGCTGATGCTGGTGATCTACTCGTTTAACAGCTCCAAGCTGGTGACGGTCTGGGCAGGCTGGTCGACGCGCTGGTACAGCGAGCTGTTCCACGATGATGCGATGATGAGCGCGGTGGGGTTGAGCCTGACCATTGCGGCGCTGGCGGCGACCATGGCGTCCGTGCTGGGCACGATCGCCGCGCTGGTGATGGTGCGCTTCGGGCGTTTTCGCGGCTCGAACGGCTTCGCCTTTATGATCACCGCGCCGCTGGTCATGCCGGACGTGATCACCGGTCTCGCGCTGCTGCTGCTGTTCGTGGCCCTGGCGCACGCCATCGGCTGGCCGGCGGATCGCGGTATGCTCACCATCTGGCTGGCGCATGTCACCTTCTGTACGGCCTACGTGGCGGTGGTGATCTCCTCGCGCCTGCGCGAGCTGGATCGCTCCATTGAAGAGGCGGCGATGGATCTTGGCGCGACGCCGCTGAAGGTCTTTTTCATCATCACCCTGCCGATGATTATGCCGGCGGTGATCTCCGGCTGGCTGCTGGCGTTTACGCTGTCGCTGGACGATCTGGTTATCGCCAGCTTTGTCTCCGGCCCGGGCGCGACGACGCTGCCGATGCTGGTCTTCTCCAGCGTGCGTATGGGGGTCAACCCGGAGATCAACGCCCTGGCCTCTATCATCCTCGGCGTGGTCGGAATTGTCGGATTTATCGCCTGGTATTTGATGGCGCGCGCGGAAAAACAGCGCGTGCGCGATATCCAGCGTGCAAGACGCGGCTGAAGGATTTAAAATTTCCAGTGATGTGCCGCGCATGACGCGGCACTGTTTTTCAGGGAAGTAAAACATTGGGATTATTAAAAAAATCACGTATTACGCACGCGCGTCCTAACGTACCTGCACTGGTTCAGGTGGCGGCGCTCGCCATTATTATGATCCGCTGCCTGGACGTGCTGATGATTCTGAATACCCTGGGCGTGCGCGGCATCGGTGAATTCATTCACCGCAGCGTGCAGACGTGGAATCTGACGCTGGTCTTTTTGAGCAGCCTGGTGCTGGTGTTTATCGAGATCTACTGCGCGTTTTCGCTGGTCAAAGGGCGCAACTGGGCGCGCTGGGTCTATCTGCTGACGCAGATTACCGCTGCGAGCTATCTGTGGGCCGCCTCGCTTGGGTATGGCTACCCGGAGCTGTTCAGCATTGCCGGTGAATCCAAACGCGAGATCCTGCGCGCGCTGTTTATGCAAAAACTGCCGGACATGCTGGTGCTCTTTCTACTCTTCGTTCCGGCCTCCAGTCGGCGGTTCTTCCGCCTGCAATAATGTGTATAATCGCAGCCCTCGTGATTCTTAAGGTTTTCATATGCAGTGCGCACTCTATGACGCCGGACGCTGCCGCTCCTGTCAGTGGATAGAACAGCCGGTCTCTCAACAACTCACCGCCAAAATGGCCGACCTGCAACAGCTGCTGGCAGCGCACACGGTGGGCGAATGGTGCGCACCCGTCAGCGGCCCGGAGCTGGGTTTCCGTAATAAAGCCAAAATGGTGGTCAGCGGCAGCGTTGAAAAACCGCTGCTGGGGATGCTGCACCGCGACGGCACGCCGGAAGACTTAACCGACTGCCCGCTGTATCCCGCCTCGTTTGAGCCCGTCTTTGCCGCACTGAAACCGTTTATCGCGCGGGCGGGGTTAACGCCCTACAGCGTGGCCCGCAAGCGCGGCGAGCTGAAGTACCTTCTGCTGACCGAAAGCCAGATCGACGGCGGCATGATGCTGCGCTTTGTGCTGCGCTCTGAAACAAAGCTGGCGCAGCTTCGCGCGGCGCTGCCGTGGCTGCAGGCGCAGCTTCCGCAGCTGAAGGTCATTACGGCGAACATTCAGCCGGTGCATATGGCGATTATGGAGGGGGAGAAAGAGATTTTCTTCACCGACCAGCACGCGCTGGCGGAGAGCTTCAACGGCGTGCCGCTGTGGATCCGCCCGCAAAGCTTCTTCCAGACCAACCCGACCGTGGCAAGCGGCCTGTACGCTACCGCCCGCGACTGGGTTCGAGCGTTGAACGTTCACCACATGTGGGATCTGTTCTGCGGCGTGGGCGGGTTTGGCCTGCACTGCGCGACGCCGGAGATGCAGCTCACCGGGATTGAGATCTCTGCCGAAGCGATTGCCTGCGCGAAACAGTCCGCCGCCGAACTGGGGTTAACGAACCTGCACTTCCAGGCGCTGGACTCCACGCAGTTCGCGACCGGCCAGGGCAACGTTCCTGAGCTGGTGCTGGTCAACCCGCCGCGCCGCGGCATCGGCAATGCGCTGTGCGACTACCTTAGCCAGATGGCGCCGGAGTACATCATCTATTCCAGCTGCAACGCACAGACTATGGCGAAAGACATCGCTCAACTGCCGGGCTACCGCGTTGAACGCGTTCAGCTTTTCGATATGTTCCCGCATACCGCGCATTATGAAGTGCTGACGTTGCTCGTAAAATCTTAAACAAAATGTGAACTCTTCATCCCGGCGAAATCAGGTAAGCTTACGTCATAAGAAATGAATGAAGGCTTACTCATGAAGCAGATCCTGCTGGTGGAAGACGACCACGATATCGCGGCGCTTCTGCAACTCAATTTAGAATACGAAGGCTACGTCATCACCCACGAGCCCGACGGGGGCAATGCCCTGCAGCGTCTTGAAGCCCATACGTGGGATGCGGTGATCCTCGACCTGATGCTGCCCAAGGTTGACGGTCTGGAGATTTGCCGCCGCATCCGTCAGATGACGCGCTACCTGCCGGTGATCATCATCAGCGCCCGCAGCAGCGAAACCGACCGCATCACCGGGCTGGAAACCGGCGCCGACGACTATCTGGCTAAGCCGTTCTCCGTGCAGGAGCTGATTGCGCGCATCAAAGCGCTGTTTCGTCGCCAGCAGGCGATGGGGCAGGCGCAAACCGACGGACACATTCAGGCGCACGGACTGACCATCGATCCGCTGGCGCGCAGCGTGCTGCTTCACGGCCAGGTGGTGGACCTCACCCCGCGCGAGTTCGAGCTGCTGTACTTTTTTGCCCGTCATCCCGGCGAGGTGTTTTCGCGTCTGGCGCTGCTGGAGCAGGTCTGGGGCTACCAGCACGAGGGCTACGAACACACCGTTAACACCCATATCAACCGCCTGCGCATCAAGATTGAGAAGGACGCCGCCGAGCCGGAGATCATTCGTACCGTCTGGGGCAAGGGCTACAAATTTGCGGAGCCGCAGCATGATGCGTCGCTTTAGCCTGAGCCAGCGCCTGACGCTGCTCTTCATCCTGCTGATGATGCTCTGCGCCGCCGTCGCCTGCGCGGTACAGCTCTACAGCAGCATGCAGTACGGTAACGCGATGGTACAGCGTTTGTCGGGTGGGCTGGCTCAGCAGATCGTCCAGCGCGAACCGATTCTGGACGCGCAGGGCCGGGTCGACCGCAGCGCGCTGAAACCGCTGTTTGGCCGGCTGATGACCTTTAATCCGAGCGTTGAGCTCTACGTTATCTCTCCTGACGGCGATATCCTCGCCGATGCCGCACCGCCGGGTCATATTCAGCGGCAAAAAATCGACCTGGCGCCGGTGCAGAGCTTCCTGAGCGGCACCGCCATGCCGGTACTGGGCGACGATCCGCGCAGTCAAAATCAAAAAGTCTTCAGCGCCACGCCGCTACGGCAGGACGGCGAGCTAAAAGGCTATCTGTACATTATCTTGCAGGGCGAGGAGTCAAACGCCCTGGCAGAAATGGCCTGGCACAAGGCGTTGTGGAGTACCGTCCTGTGGTCACTGCTGTGGGTCGCGCTGTTTGGGCTGCTGGCAGGGCTGCTGGTCTGGTACTGGGTTACGCGTCCGGTCAAACAGCTGACGGTGGAAGTGGCCGGGCTGGAGCAGGACAGCATAAGCGCAATCAGGCTGCTGGCGGTACAGACGCCGGACGCGGCGGCAAAAGATGAAGTGGCAATCCTGCGCAACAGCTTTATCGAGCTGGCGCGCAAAATCACCCGCCAGTGGGATCAGCTGGCTGACAGCGATCGCCAGCGCCGGGAGTTTATCGCCAACATTTCGCACGATCTCCGCACGCCGCTGACCTCGCTGCTGGGCTATCTGGAAACCCTTTCGCTAAAATCCGCCGCCCTGACGCCGCAGGAGCACCAGCAGTATCTCGCCACCGCGCTGCGTCAGGGGCAAAAAGTCCGTCATCTTTCGCAGCAGCTGTTTGAGCTGGCGCGCCTTGAGCACGGCGGTATTAAACCCCAGCGCGAACGGTTCGCGATGGGAGAGCTGATTTCCGACGTGGCGCAGAAGTTTGAGCTCACCGCCCGTACGCGAGAGGTCAATCTGCATATTGACGTGCCGGGGCCGCTGCCGCTGATAAACGCCGATGTGTCGATGATCGAACGCGTGGTGACCAACCTGCTCGATAACGCGATGCGCCATACGCCAGCTGGCGGGGAAATTCGTCTGGCGGTCTGGCAGGAGAATGAACGGCTGCAGGTCGAAGTGGCCGACAGCGGAACGGGCGTGGATGCCTCGCTGCGCGACGATCTGTTCCAGCGGCCATCGGCGCTCAATACCCAGGCGTCGAGAGAGAATCGCGGCGGGTTGGGGCTATTAATCGTGAAACGGATGCTGGAGCTGCACGGCGGTGGGATCAGGCTGATGGAGTCGGTGAGCGGGGCACGGTTCAGGTTCTTTGTGCCGCTTTGAGAAATTGCCGGGTGGCGGCTTCGCCTTACCCGGCCTACAGACTACCACCCCCGTAGGCCAGGTCACCCGGCAAAAAAGGTTACTGCGGGAACCACTGCTCGCTGATTTTCTGGTACGTACCGTCCGCTTTAATCGCTTTCAGCGCGCCGTTCAGTTTTTCCAGCAGGGCTTTGTTATCCGGACGTACCGCGATGCCGAGGCCCGTACCGAAGTACTGTGGATCGGTCACTTTTTCCGTTGCGGTGCCCAGCTGCGGATTGGTTTTCAGCCACTCGTTCACCACGGCGGTATCGCCGAAGACGCCGTCGATACGGCCATTTTTCAGGTCGATAATCGCGTTCTGGTAGCTGTCATAGGCCACGGTTTTCACTTCCGGATGTTTGTCCTGCAGGTATTTCTGATGCGTGGTGCCGTTTTCCATCCCGATGCGTTTGCCTCTCAGCTGATCGAAAGAGGTATAAGCGCCTTTCTTCGCAATCACCACCGCCGAGTTGGCGTAGTACGGGTCGGTGAACGCGACCTGCTTGCTGCGCTCGGGCGTGATGTCCATCCCTGAGATCACCGCATCGTATTTTTTGAACTTCAGCGACGGGATCAGGCTGTCGAAAGCATGGTTGGTAAAGGTGCAGTCGGCCTGCATTTGTTTGCACAGCGCTTTCGCCAGGTCGATATCGAAACCAACGATCTGGTTGCTGGCATCCAGCGACTCAAACGGCGGATAGGTGGCGGACACGCCGAAATTGATTTTATCCGCAGCGGATGCGCCAGCGGCGAAGGTGGCGAGTAATGCGGCCAGAACTAACTTTTTCATTGTAATGCTCCCGTCTGTCTTATTGATGCGCCGTGTCTGCGGCCTGGATGTACAATGCCAGTTAATGAATTTGTATGCAATAAAAATGATTAAATATTGTGTTTGTTACAAAAAAAAGCGGATAACCCATCAGGTTACCCGCTTTATGAATACCGTTTTATGCATTCGCGTGGTTAATTTCTGCGCTCAAACGCTAACGCTTTACGCTCGATCAGGCGCATCATCAGCGTCAGCAGACCGTTCACCACCAGGTACACCACGCCCGCCGCGCCGAACACCATTACGTCATAGGTGCGTCCATACAGCAGCTGTCCGTGACCCATCACTTCCATAAGGGTGATGGTGTAGGCCAGCGAGGTACTTTTGAACACCAGCACCACTTCGTTGGAATAGGAGGAGAGGGCGCGCTTAAAGGCGTACGGCAGCAGGATCGCCAGCGTGTCTTTCTTGCTCATGCCCAGCGCCCCGCAGGACTGCCACTGGCCTTCCGGGATGGCGCGGATCGCCCCGTAGAACAGCTGGGTGGTATAGGCCGCGCTGTTCAGCGAAAGGGCAATCAGGGCACACAGCCACGGCTCAGAGAGCAGATGCCAGATAACCGGGTAGTCCTGCAGCGACGGGAACTGGCCCGGGCCGTAGTAAATCAGGAAGATCTGCACCAGCAGCGGCGTACCGGTGAACAGGGTGATGTAACCGCGCACAATCCACACCAGCACCGGCGTTTTCAGCGTCAGGATGATGGTGAAGATAAGGGCCAGGATCAGCGCCACGATAATGGACGCCACGGTCAGCGTCAGGCTGGTGTGCAGCCCTTTCATCAACTCGGGAAAGTATTCAAGCATCAGCCTGGTCTCCGTTCAAAGCGCGTCGCACGCAGGTCAATACGCTTGAGGATGTACTGACTGAGCAACGTGATCACCAGGTAGATCGCCGCAGCCACAATGTACCAGGTAAACGGCTCCTGGGTACGGGTGGCGATGCTTTTGGTTTGCAGCATCAAATCGTTAACGCTGATCAGGCTCACCAGCGCGGTATCTTTCAGCAGCACCAGCCACTGGTTGCCGAGCCCCGGCAGGGCATGACGCCACATCTGCGGCATCACCAGACGGAAAAAGATGGCGGATTTCGACAACCCTAGCGCCTGACCCGACTCCCATTGCCCCTGCGGCACGGCTTTCAGCGCACCGCGCAGGGTTTGCGACGCGTACGCGGAGTAGAGCAGGGAGAGAGCAATCACGCCGCACAGGAACGGGCTGACGTCGAAGTTATCAATCTGCATCTGCACCGGGATCTGCGCAAAGCCGAGATTGAGGGTGAAGCCGTCAGACAGCGTGAGCAGCAGCTGCGAAGAGCCGAAATAGATAAACAGGACCACCAGAATTTCCGGTAGCCCACGCAGCACGGTGACCAGCGCGGAGCCTGTCCAGGCGACGGGGAACCATTTCGCGGATTCCCACACCGCAAAGAACATCGCCAGCACGAGGCCGATAATCAGTGCGCAAACGGCAAGGCCGACGGTCATCCCGGCGGCACTTGCTAAAGGAAAAATTTCATTCATCAGGAATTACTTCTGGAACCATTTTTTGTAGATGGTTTCGTAGGTGCCGTCTTTCTTCACTTTTTCCAGCGCAGCGTTGAATTTCTGCTGCAGCTCAGTGTTGCCCTGACGAACGGCAATCCCCAGACCGGTACCGAAGTAATCCTTATCGGTCACTTTGTCGCCCACTGGCGCCAGCTTGTCGTTGGCTTTCAGCCACTCGGTCACGACCGCGGTATCACCGAAAACGCCGTCGATACGGCCATTTTGCAGATCCAGCTTCGCGTTCTGGTAGCTGTCATACGGAACGGTGGTGATTTCCGGATGCTTATCCGTAATGAATTTCTGGTGCGTGGTGCCGTTCTGCACGCCGACTTTTTTGCCTTTCAGCTGATCGACAGAGGTGAATTTACCTTTCTGACCAATGAACAGGGCGGAGTTGTCGTAGTAAGGGGTGGTGAACAGCACCTGCTTTTCACGTTCCGGGGTGATATCCATACCGGCCATCACGGCGTCGATACGGCGGAACTTCAGGCTTGGGATCAGGCTGTCGAACGCCTGGTTGCTGAAGGTACAGGTCGCATCGATCTCTTTACACAGGGCGTTAGCCAGGTCCACGTCGAAGCCCACAATTTTGTTGTTCGCGTCAATGGACTCAAACGGAGGGTAAGAGGCTTCCGTGGCAAAACGAATGGTCTGGGCTGCGGTAGCGGAAAGGGTAACGCCAGCAAGCAGCACGGCAAGTAATACTTTTTTCATTATATTTCCCCTGACACAATCAATGAGATAAATAGTTTTTGAAGGCATCGGTTTGCGGGTTCGCGAAGCAGCTCGCATCACCTTGCTCAACGATATAGCCGTTTTCCATGTAGACCACACGGCTGGCGGTTTTACGCGCCACTTCCACTTCGTGGGTGACGATGACCTGCGTAATGTTAGTTTCCGCCAGCTCGCGAATGATGCTCACGATCTGGGCGGTGATTTCCGGATCCAGCGCCGCGGTGGGTTCATCAAACAGCAGTACCGCGGGTTCCATCATCAGCGCACGGGCAATGGCCACACGCTGCTGCTGACCACCAGAAAGATGCAGCGGATAGCGGTCGCTGTAGGGCTTAAGACGCAGGCGGTCCAGCAGCTTTTCGGCGCGCGCGATCGCCTGATCCTTGCTTAACCCCAGCACGCGGCACGGGGCTTCAATCAGGTTTTGCAGGACGGTCAGGTGCGGCCAGAGATTGTATTGCTGGAAGACCATGCCGACGTTTTGACGAAGTTCACGAATCGCTTTATCAGACGGCGTCTTCGCGAAATCAAAATGGTTACCGGCAATCGCCAGCGTACCTGAACGGGGCATTTCAAGCAGATTAAGGACACGCAGAAGGGAGCTTTTGCCTGCACCGCTTGGGCCAAGCAAAACCAGCGTTTCGCCTTCCGGGCAGTTCAGCGTGATGTCAAACAGCGCCTGGTGTGCGCCGTAGAAGCAGTTAATGCCGTTTAGTTTAATACTCATCGGGGCAGTCTTTACTCATCCAGGCAATCTATAGCAATTGAGGCCGCAGATAGTACCGTTGACAGAATAGTTATGCAATATTTCTGCGTTAAAAGTTAAATATAACCCGTGTTTCCTCTTAAACATAGCACAAAATAGCGAACGGCAAGGTCGGCGAGTATAAATGTCGGCATTCCGCATGAAATGCCGCACATTTTACGGGGGTTACCAGGGAATATCGGCGGATTTAGCGATTCTCAATCGACTGGCGAAGCGTGCCTGCCGGGGCATGAACGCTGCCGCCCACGTAGCGTACGTCGTCCACTGCCCAGCATTGACCTTCACGGATCATCAGCACTTCATCCTGCCAGGTTTGGGTTCCCTGCGTCAGCTTCACGCGCAGCGGAATATTACGGGCGTCCGTATTCGGGATGGTTGACGCGCTCGCCACTTCGGCGCTGTCCGGTAGCGTGGTGCGGCTGGAGAACGGATCGGATTTCAGCAGGGCGTTATGCTGTGGATCGCGGGTGGCGT
This sequence comes from Enterobacter sp. C6, assembly GCF_008122455.1. Lineage (NCBI taxonomy): Bacteria > Pseudomonadati > Pseudomonadota > Gammaproteobacteria > Enterobacterales > Enterobacteriaceae > Enterobacter > Enterobacter sp. C6. The sequence goes on along the minus strand of NZ_QPFW01000175.1, from coordinate 11,391 downwards.
CGTTAAGCAGTTTTGCCAGGCCATCGCTCAGATACGGGCGTAGCCCGGTGAGGTCGTTGCTGCGGTGCTGAATGCGATAATCATAGAACTGCTGCGCCACAGTGTCCGGGCCGCCCTCTATGCAGGGGCCGCTGCGGGTACCGATATCCTTAAAGGCTGGCGTGACCGTGGTGGTACAGGCGCTGAGCACCAGCGCGCAGGGCACTAAAAGTGTTAAAGCAGAATAGCGCATGTTGATTTCCTTATTTATTAACTATCCTTTCAATCATAGCGTAACGAACCGATAATGCTGTGCCTAAGGCATTGAACGCTAAAGAAGGAGAGAAACCATGCAGTTTTCAACAACGCCAACCCTGGAAGGGCAGACAATAACCGAGTACTGCGGCGTGGTCACCGGCGAAGCGATTCTCGGCGCCAATATCTTCCGTGACTTTTTTGCCGGTATCCGCGATATCGTGGGTGGCCGCTCGGGTGCATACGAAAAAGAGCTGCGCAAAGCGCGCGAAATCGCCTTTAAAGAGCTTGGCGAGCAGGCGGAAGCCCTCGGCGCGGATGCGGTCGTCGGGATTGATATCGACTACGAAACGGTCGGGAAAGATGCCAGCATGCTGATGGTGAGCGTAAGCGGTACGGCGGTGAAAACCCTTCGATGAGGCGTTCGTTTGCCACAATCCTGCTGGCGCTGCTGCTGGCAGGATGTACCGCGGAAAAGGGAATCATCGATAAAGGTGCCTACGAGCTGGATACGCGTCATCAGGCTCAGGCGGCTTACCCTCGCATCAAGGTGCTGGTTATCCACTACACCGCGGATGATTTTGACAGCTCGCTGGCCACGCTGACGGATAAGAACGTCAGCTCTCACTATTTGATCCCGGCTAAACCCCCGGCACCGGACGGTAAGCCGCGCATCTGGCAGCTGGTGCCCGAGAGCGAACTGGCCTGGCATGCGGGCATTAGCTTCTGGCGCGGCACAAACCGCATCAATGATACGTCTGTCGGCATTGAGCTTGAGAACCGCGGCTGGCAAAAAACGTCGGGCGTTAAGCGCTTTACCCCGTTTGAGCCTGCGCAAATTGCGGCGCTGGTGCCGCTCGCCAAAGATATTATTACCCGCTACAACATCAAACCTGAAAACGTGGTGGCCCATTCGGACATCGCGCCGCAGCGCAAAGACGATCCCGGCCCGCTGTTCCCGTGGCGACAGCTTGCTCAGCAGGGCATTGGCGCCTGGCCCGATCCGGCGCGCGTTGCGTTCTATATTAACGGGCGTCCGCGCTATCAGCAGGTGGCGACCGGGGCATTACTCGATCTCCTCGCGCGGTATGGCTATGAGGTGCCGGTTGACAGCACCCCTGCGCAGCAAAAGCGCATCATCACGGCGTTCCAGATGCATTTCCGGCCTGACCTGTGGAACGGTATTGCGGACGTCGAAACGATGGCCATTGCTGAAGCGCTTCTGGAGAAGTACGGGCAGGGGTAATCCTTCGGACTACCCCGAATGCCTTAACGCATTCTGATTTTCTTCAGATTAATCTTAAGTACAAACTCAATTCATTTTTAGTTAATTGACTTAAAATTATCCGGATTTAAGATAGACACATAGCTTGCTAATTAATATAGCAAATAAATATATCGCATTTATTCTTTATTTCTCTCATTGAGAATTTCACAGGAACATATTCAGGGCTTAAGGCTTTTTTGCCCTATGCCTGCATTTTTAAATTTCACATCTTAAATCGGGTATAACAATGTTAAGCATCTATGCAAAAAAATTACGTCCGCAATATGAAATGGAAGCCATTATTTCTGCTACATCAGGTTTTGAAGAGAAGATCTTAAAGAAATGGCAGAAACTCTCCACGTCCGATTCACAATATATTCATATTATCGTCAGCGGTGAAGTTGAATTCCGACGCGAATCCGACGAACTGTGTATGTTCACGGTAACGGGCCAGTGCATTTTTGGCCTCTCGTCGATGTACTATAACGCAACCCATATGTACGGCCTCATTCGCGCTAACACTGTGGTGCGCTCAATCAAAAAAGAGGTCTTCGCGCAGCTGATGACCGATAACAATTTATGGCCTGAACTCACCAAAGTGCTGGCCTGGTACATCTGCATGCTGAGCAAACGTGACGATGTGCTGGTTGCCCGCAGCGCTTATTCTGTAGTGCGCGAGTTTTTATACGAGATTAATGAGCTGATTGTTCATCATCAGCGTGATATTAATATTTATGATTACATTCAGGAGTATACCAATCTGGCGCGCAGTACCATCATTAAAATCCTCTCCGACCTCAAAAAAGGTCAATATATTGTGGTGGAAAAAGGTCGACTCCTTAATCTGAACACATTGCCTGAAAAATACTAACTATTCCAGCCGATCTCCTTTTTCACTCAAAGGAGATCGGGATCCCACGTTATGTTGCACTCTCGTCTGCGAATTATCCTGCGTTTCATCCACCGGCGGCGCGGGAATTTTGCCTTGCGAATAATCTTGCTCCTGTTCTTTTAACGCCTGCTTAAACAACTCGGTTAAAGAAGCATCCTCACTGCCTGTACTGGCGGGCGTGACATCATGCGCTTCGGTGCCGGGTAACGTATCCCGCGACGTATCGTGCGGTTCCGCGCCGTCGGGCGCTTGCTGCCAGTCGGCATCGTCGCTGTTAATCGGCAGATCCTGCATGGCAGGGATGTCTGCCTGCACCGGTGCGGGTTTCGGATGTGGATGCGGGAACGGCTTGCTCACATACACGTAGTGCATATCAGAAAGCTGCGTTTCAGGTTTCGCGACGCTCGCTTTTGTTACCGGTTCCGGCGCAGGATGACGCAGATTCCAGTAAGTATGCGCGTACACGCCCGCCGTCAACATGACGCACAGACCCAACATCCCTAAAAAGGCGTTGCCGACGATTTTTCTCAGGCTGGGGAGGCGATACGAAAACCAGACCGCCTCCCCGGTAGCGTAGCTGCGCTGGGCCGCAAGAGAGATGGTAGACATCAGGCTTTCTTCTCCTGCATTTTAGGGGAGGTCTGGATCAGCACGCTCGGCGTGGAATGAGTTTCACGCATTAACTGCATCAATGTATCTTCCCCTGGAATGCCATCCACATGCAGATGCATTTTTTGCTGGAACTCGCGGGTGCGTTTCATCATCTCCGCCGTCCAGGTCCGTGAATGGGTTTCCGGCTGGTTAAGGGCTACGCTCAGCTGCTGGTCAAGCCAACCCATGTCCTTCGCATCGCTGGCGGCGTTGATGACGTCTTTACCTTCCGGCGTCAGGCGGTGGAGTTGGGTAAAGTTGCCGGTGGCATGCTGGTTAAACCAGCTGCGGCTTACCTGCCAGGTACGGTTGTTCATCAGCAGGTCGAGTGAGTTATCCCCGACGCGGGCGACCACGGCATAATTGAGGTGGTTGCCGGTTTTCAGTTCACTTACCCACGGATACCCTTCCTGCGCCAGCGCGTCCGGTGAGGCGTTACCCTGCCTGCACATCAGGTTCACCTTTGCGGCGTTTTGACACAGGGCATCATCCGCTGAGGCGTCATATCCCCACATCAGATAGAGCTGATGCATGGCATCCGGCTGATTGACCATTTCATTGTCGATAACCGGCACCACCGGGGCCTGAACATGTGGCGTCTGCTGTTTCCAGCTGGCAGGCACCGGGAGCTGAACCGGAAGTTTTGCACCGATCGAGGAGGTCAAATACCAGCCGCAGGCGGCAAACAGCAGGGATGCGAATAAACCGACGGTAGCCAGGTGCTTACCGTGTTTTTTCGCAGGCAGCGTCTCGCCGGAGGCCAGACGTAAATGACGCGGGCTGACCTGATCCGCACGCTCGGTCCAGGCGGCGAGCATCGACAGGTGGGCCAGCTCGTTCAGCTTGCTGATATTCCCTCTGGTCAGCGTATGCATCTTGCGCACGCGCGCCGGGGTTAACGGTGAGCTCTCGCATCCGTGCTCTTCACACTGCGCCTCAACGTAGCGGAGAGATTCCCGGCAGGTAAGAGGACGCAGGCTGTGATGGGTATGCGCATATTCACGCAGCTCGGGCTGCTGCATCAGGACGGCTTCCCGACCTGCTGCGCCCATTAGCACGATTGAGAGGCAAAACCCCAGCTCCTGAGCGCGCGTCAGCAGCATAGCCAGCACCTCCTGACAGGTGTCCTTCATGGCTTCGGTGTGGCTAATCACCAGCACTTTCGTCCTGGTTTTTCCCCCTTGCCACTGGTGCAGGATGGTATCCACCGCCTGAAGCCGGTTTTTGCTCTCTTTCGTTCCCGGGTTGAGTTTATACAGCAGACTACTGGCATTCAGTTTTGGAAACGCGTTAATGGCAAAAACGTCAGGATTAGCGGATTTCAGGGCGTCGCTGAACTGGCCCAGCAGCGGGGCATCGTCAGCAAAGAGCCCAATAATCCCCGCCTGTTGGGTTTTCTCTTTCAGCAGGTTGAATACGTCCTGATGATAAGGCACCAGAAAATCCCCGGATAACCCGGTTATTTTCCGAAAGGGCGGGTTTTTAAAATTAAAGTGGCTCTGATACATAACGACTTACCGTCTCTGATTAGGAATAGCAACAGGACGAGAAAGTAAAGCAACGCTATAGGGTGGTCAATTTGCGCACAGGGTAAAAATATCCTGCCGGTGAGGCCTAACATCTGGATTTTATGCGGTCAATATTTTTCTGTATGAAAGTTAGCGGCAAAGTGAGTGGTCGTTTTTACAGCGGGAAATTACGCTTTGCTCACATATTGGCGCAGCGCGACGCTGCTTATTTTCGCTTTGCTAAAGGCCAGATGAAAAATGAGGTTCTCATTTCTGTCACGGTGGATAACGCCTTGCATTATGTTTGTGCTGTTAATTTTTTGCGGCCAGCAAGGGTATCTGACGTTTAAAGATTATAAAAAAGTTACGAATAAGTTGGCTAACGCTGATGCGCAGCCGCTGAAAACGCGTCGTGATAAAAAAACATTCACCCTTTTCACGGCGGCCGTGCGTCAGGACAACCTGCCCGCCGCCGCGAAAGCCCCGCTGGCAGCGGAGGTCGAAGGTATTGTGCGCAGCGATGACGCCTGGCTTTCTTTCGCCGTGATCAAAACGCCGGGTGGTCAGAAGAGCTACCGTGAAGGCGAGCCGCTGACCGGTTTTAACGATGCCTATATTCAGGAAATTAACAAAGACAATGTGGTGGTTAATTACGAAGGTGCTACGCAGGTACTGGCATTAAATAAACCTGATTATTTTAAGGGCGGCGTTGACAGCGGCCCGGTAAGCAAATCGACGAAAGATGCAGGCGCGGAAAGTGTGCATCTGAATGATTATCTGGTGTTAAAACCGTTAATCGAAAAAGGCCAGCTGGAAGGCTACAACATTAATCCAAGGAATGCCTCTTCCTTCTACAGCCATTCAGGGCTGGAAAAAGGTGATGTGGCGGTAAAAGTGAATTCTGTCGATATGACCGATGAAGCAAAGGCAAAAAGTATTATTGCCAACTGGTCGAAAATGAAAGAGGCGGAGGTCGTCGTCAGACGTCACGCTCACCTTGAAAATATTCGGGTTAATGTTCTAAACAATTAACAAGTGTACAGACATGAAGAAATTTCCCTGGGCGTGCGTGGCGCTGACCGCATTGTCGTTATATTCAAGTTCGCTGCTAGCAGCCAACTTTAGCGCGAGCTTTAAAAATACCGATATCCGCGAGTTTATCGATACGGTAGGCCGCAATCTGAATAAAACCATACTCGTCGATCCGTCCGTGCAGGGCTCGGTGTCGGTGCGAACCTACAACGTGCTGACGGAAGATGAGTATTACCAGTTCTTCCTGAGCGTGCTGGATCTGTACGGCCTGTCGGTGATCCCGATGGACAACGGCATGATTAAAGTAGTGCGTTCCAGCGTGGCCCGTACCGCCGGCGCGCCGCTGGCAGACAGCAAAAACCCGGGTAAAGGTGATGAGATCATCACCCGCGTCGTGCGCATGGAAAATGTGCCGGTACGTGAACTTGCCCCGCTGCTGCGCCAGCTGAACGATGCCACCGGCATCGGCAACGTGGTGCACTTTGAACCGTCCAACGTGCTGCTGTTGACCGGTAAAGCCTCGGTAGTGAACCGCCTGGTGGATCTGGTTCAGCGCGTGGACAAAGACGGGATTCAGCGCCGCGAGATCGTGCCGCTGCGCTTTGCCTCCGCCAAAGAGCTCTCCGACATGTTGAACAACCTCAACAATGAAGAGCAGAAGGGGCAGAACGCGCCGCAGCTGGCCACTAAAGTGGTGGCGGATGACGAAACCAACAGCCTGGTGATCAGCGGCTCGGAAGATGCGCGCATGCGTACCCGCTCTCTGATCCATCAGCTGGACCGCGAGCAGAACAACGAGGGGAATACCCGCGTCTTCTACCTCAAATATGCCAGCGCCACGAAGGTGGTGCCGGTTCTGACCGGGATAGGTGAACAGCTGAAGGACAAGGCCAGTACGCCGAAGGCGAAAACCGCCACCGCGTCCAGCGATCTGAACATTACCGCCGACGAGGCCACCAACTCGCTGGTGATCACCGCTCAGCCTAACGTGATGAACTCCCTTGAGAAGGTGATCGACAAGCTCGACATCCGTCGTCCGCAGGTGCTGGTGGAAGCGATCATTGCTGAAGTGCAGGACGGTAACGGCCTGGATCTCGGCGTGCAGTGGACCAGCAAGCACGGCGGCGTGCAGTTCGGCTCCACCGGCCTGCCAATCAGCCAGATTAAAAACGGCACCATGAAGGGGGCGAGCTTCACCGGCCTTGCGACCGGCTTCTTTAACGGCGATTTCGGGGCGCTGATGACCGCGCTCTCCACCGACGGCAAAAACGATATTCTCTCCACGCCAAGCGTGGTCACGCTGGATAACAAAGAGGCGTCGTTCAACGTCGGTCAGGACGTGCCGGTGCTTTCCGGCTCCCAGACCACCAGTGGCGACAACGTCTTTAACTCCGTTGAGCGCAAGACGGTCGGGACCAAGCTGAAAATTGTGCCGCAAATCAACGACGGCGACATGATCCACCTGAAGATTGAGCAGGAAGTCTCCAGCGTCGACAACAGCGCGACGGAAGATGCCAGCCTCGGCCCAACCTTCAACACCCGTACCATCAACAACGAAGTGATGGTGCACAGCGGGCAGACGGTGGTGCTCGGCGGCCTGATGGAGAACGTCACCAAACAATCGGTCTCCAAAGTGCCGCTGCTGGGCGATATCCCGCTGGTCGGCCAGCTGTTCCGCTACACCTCGCAGGATACGGCTAAACGCAACCTAATGGTGTTTATCCATACCACCGTGCTGCGCGACGACGACAACTACAGCGCGGCGTCGAAAGAGAAATATGACCAGATCCGCGCCCGCCAGCAGCAGCGTGTGGAAGAGAAGAAGCTCGGTATTGTTGAACCGGCGGATAACGCGGTACTGCCCGCGTTTCCCGTCGACGCCAGCGCCGCACCGGTGAAAACCAGCGCCAGCGCACCGCGCAATCCGTTTAAAGACTAAGGCGGAGAGGGCACCGTGGACGAACTGACTAAAACCCTGTGTAGCAGCAGCTATGCGAAAGATAACGGCGTTCTGTTTTACAACAACGACGTCTATATCCGTGAAGACACCCCGGCGTTTGCACTCCTGGAAGTGCGCCGGGTGCTGGGACGCGCGTTCGTTCCGGTGACCCTGACGCAGGAAGCCTTTGACGAGCTGCTGGCTAAAATCTGGCAGCAGAGCAGCGGCGTGTCGCAGCAGCTGGTGGACGACATGGACGCGGATATCGATCTGATGGCGTTAACCGAGGAGATCCCGGATAACGAAGACCTGCTTGATAACGACGAGAACTCGCCGGTGATCCGTCTGATCAACGCCATTCTCGGCGAGGCGGTGAAGGACGGCGCGTCGGATATTCATATCGAAACCTTCGAGCGCACGCTGAGCATTCGCTTCCGCGTTGACGGCGTGCTGCGCCCGGTGCTGCAGCCGGCGCGTAAGCTGGCACCGCTGCTGGTGTCGCGCATCAAGGTCATGTCGAAACTGGACATCGCCGAGAAGCGCCTGCCGCAGGATGGCCGTATTTCTCTGCGCATCGGCCGCAAGGCCATCGACGTGCGCGTCTCGACCATTCCGTCCCAGTACGGCGAGCGCGTGGTCATGCGCCTGCTCGATAAAAGCAACCTGAAGCCCGACATCAACAAGCTGGGCCTGATTGATGAAGAGCTGGAGAAGTTAAAAGGGCTTATTGACCGCCCGCACGGCATTATCCTGGTCACCGGGCCGACAGGTTCCGGTAAAAGTACCACCCTGTACGCCATTCTCTCGGCGCTGAACGGCCACGAGCGAAACATCCTGACCGTTGAAGATCCGATTGAATACGAGCTGGAAGGGGTGGGGCAGACGCAGGTTAACCCGCGCGTGGACATGACCTTTGCCCGCGGGCTGCGCGCCATTCTGCGTCAGGACCCGGACGTGGTGATGATCGGAGAAATTCGCGACGGCGAAACCGCGCAAATTGCGGTACAGGCCTCGCTTACCGGTCACCTGGTCATGTCTACGCTGCACACCAACAGCGCCGCCGGGGCGATAACCCGCCTGCGGGATATGGGGCTGGAGTCGTTTTTAATCGGTTCATCGTTGCTCGGTGTCATTGCCCAGCGTCTGGTGCGTCGGCTGTGTAGCCACTGCCGGATTACCAGTCCGCTGGATGACAATGAAAAAGCGCTGTTCAGCTTTATGGACGCGCCGCCGAAAGCGATCTATCGCGCAGTGGGCTGCGAGCACTGCCGCCAGAGCGGCTATCAGGGCCGTGCCGGTATTCATGAATTTCTGGTGGTGGACAGCACCATGCGCCGAGCGATCCATGAAGATAAGGACGAAATGTCCATCGAAACGCAGCTCTTTAAGCAGGCCTACAGCCTGCGCGAAAACGGGCTGCTGAAGGTGATTAGCGGCATCACCTCTCTGGAAGAGGTGATGCGCGTCACCGCCGAGCGCGGGGGGGATGAATAATGGCCTTCTACGCCTGGACGGCAACGGATGCGGCGGGCAAAACCCGGCGCGGCACGCTGCAGGCCGAGGGGCAAAAGCAGGTTCGCCAGTGGCTTCGCGAACAAAAGCTAATGCCTGTCAGCATCACCGAAACCCGCGAGGCGGCGGTGTCCGGGAAAGCAAAGACCGGGGCTAAGCTCTCCACGCCGGTGCTGTCGATGTTTACCCGCCAGCTTTCCACGCTGGTCAACGCCGCGCTGCCGCTGGAAAGTGCGCTGAAGGCCATCTCGAAGCAGACGGAAGACAAAAAGCTGGCGGCGATGGTGGTGGAGATCCGTGAAAAGGTGGTGGAAGGGCATACGCTGTTTGACGCCTTCAGTCAGTTCCCGCGCACCTTCGACAAACTCTACTGCACCCTGGTGATGGCCGGTGAAAAGACCGGTCACCTGGGCGACGTGCTGGAGAAGCTGGCGGAGTACAACGAGCAGCGTCAGAAGATGAAAAGCAAGCTGACGCAGGCGATGGTCTACCCGATTACCCTGACGGTGGTGGCCATCGCGGTGATCGGCATTCTGCTGGTGGCGGTAGTCCCGCAGGTGATCGAGCAGTTCACCCACATGAAGCAACAGCTGCCGATCACCACCCGCACGCTGATCGCGGTGAGCGATTTCCTGCAGGCGTACGGCATCTATATTGTCGGGATCATGGCCGGTGGGTTTATCGGCTTTAAGACCTGGCTCAGAAATGCCAAAAACCGCTTTCGCTGGCACAGCTGGCTGGTGAACGGCTCGCCGATTAAAAAGCTGGTGTGCGCCATCAACAGCGCCCGCTATATCCGAACCCTGAGTATTCTGCAGGCCAGCAGCGTGCCGCTGCTTGAAGGGATGTATATCGCGATGGACGGTATCGAAAACCTCTACGCCCGGCAGGTGCTGGAGCAGGCCGCCGATACCGTGCGTCAGGGGGCATCTTTATATGCCGCGCTTGAACAGGCGAAATTATTCCCGCCGACCATGCTGTACATGATTGCCTCCGGCGAAGAGAGCGGGGAGCTCGGCAATTTAATGGACCGCGCGGCGGAAAACCAGGAGTCGGCATTACAGCATCGAATTACGTTAACGCTGTCGGTATTTGAACCGGCGCTGGTGGTCTCCATGGCGACGATTGTTTTATTTATCGTGCTGTCAATATTACAGCCGCTTCTGCAACTTAATAATATGGTAGGTTAAATCATGGCTATAAAACGTAAAAACCTGGCTCGCCAGGCGGGCTTCACCTTGCTCGAATTAATGGTGGTGATCGTTATTCTCGGCGTTTTAGCGAGTATGGTGGTGCCAAACTTAATGGGCAATAAAGAAAAAGCGGATACGCAAAAAGCGACCAGCGATATTGTCGCGCTCGAAGGCTCGCTGGATATGTATAAGCTCGATAACCACCGCTACCCGACGACCGAGCAGGGACTGCAGGCGCTGGTGACCAAGCCTGAAATCGCACCCATCCCGAATGGCTACCGCGCTGACGGCTATATTCGCCGCCTGCCGCAGGACCCGTGGGGAAACGATTATCTGCTCGTCAGCCCGGGCGAACACGGCGCAGTTGACGTCTTCTCTGCCGGTCCGGACGGCGAAGCCAATACCGCAGACGATATTACGAACTGGTCTCTGGATAAGAAAGAGAAATAATGAAAAGTCAACGCGGCTTTACGTTGCTGGAAATTATTCTGGCGCTGGTGATATTTTCCAGCTGCGCCATGATGGTGGTATCAACAATACCCTCACGCAGCGGTGCGGATATATTTGGCCAGCAATTAAAAGCCCTCGTTGATTATGGTTCAGATCGTGCGGTAATGGACGGAAATATCGTCGGGCTGGTAATCACCACCGATAAATATCAGCTTGTCACGCTCGACGGTAAAAATGGCGTGCGTCACTGGGTGCCTTTATCTGCCGGACGAATTACCACCAAAGGCGATTTTCCGCAGGAGATGCATGTATCGCTGTCGCCCCAGCGTCTGGCGGCCACCGTCGAGGCCGATCCCCAGATCCTCTTTCTGCCGGACGGTGAGATTGGCCGCTTTACGCTGACGCTGCAAAGCTACGACAAACAGCACCATTTCCGCGTGGTGTCGCAGGGCGCGGCCCCGGTATCGGTAGAGAACGATGACTAAAGGCAAGGTTAAGCAGAACGGGATGACGCTGCTGGAGGTGATGGTCGCGCTGGTCATCTTCTCCACCGCCGCGCTGGCGCTGATGAACTCGGTCTCTCTGAACGTGCGCTTCACCCACGGGCTGGCCGACACGCTGCAGGCCAGTTGGGTGGCCGAGAACCAGCTGGCGGAAGCGCAGCTCGCGAAAACCGACTTCCCGGATGCTGAGGAGCAGGGAACGGAAATCAT
>NZ_QPFW01000174.1:0-20746 GCF_008122455.1 Enterobacter sp. C6 | reverse complement strand
TGCTCCCGTGGCGCAACGTGCAGGAAAACGTGGCGTTTGGGCTGCAGCTTGCGGGCGTCAATCGTGAACAGCGGCTGGAAACCGCGCGGGCGATGCTGAAAAAAGTGGGGCTGGAAGGCGCGGAAAAACGCTATATCTGGCAGCTTTCCGGCGGCCAGCGACAGCGTGTCGGGATTGCCCGCGCGCTGGCAGCGAATCCGCAGCTGTTGCTGCTGGACGAGCCGTTCGGGGCGCTCGACGCCTTCACCCGCGAGCAGATGCAAACCCTGCTCCTGCGCCTGTGGCATGAGACCGGCAAGCAGGTGCTGTTGATTACCCACGATATCGAAGAGTCGGTGTTTATGGCCACCGAGCTGGTGCTGCTCTCGCCGGGGCCGGGCCGCGTGCTGGAGCGCTTGCCGCTGGATTTCGCCCGCCGCTACGTCGCGGGGGAACCCGTGCGCAGCATCAAATCCGATCCGCTGTTTATCGAACAGCGTGAGTACGTTTTAAGCCGCGTGTTTGAACAGCGGGAGGCCTTCTCATGAGCATCGTCTTCAGTGAAAAAACGCGCCGCACGCGTCTGGCGCTGCGCTGGCCTTTCTCACGTCAAATCACGTTGAGCGTCGGTACGCTGCTGGTGCTGCTGGCGGTGTGGTGGGCAGTTGCTGCCCTGCAGTGGGTCAGCCCGCTGTTTCTGCCGCCGCCGGGACAGGTGCTGGCCAAACTCATTACCATCGCCGGGCCGCAGGGCTTTATGGATGCCACGCTCTGGCAGCACTTAGGCGCTAGCCTGGCGCGCATTCTGGTGGCGCTGCTGGCGGCGGTGATTATCGGGATACCGGTCGGGATCGCGATGGGCTTAAGCCCGACGGTGCGCGGCATCCTCGACCCGCTGATTGAGCTTTACCGCCCGGTGCCGCCGCTGGCCTATCTGCCGCTGATGGTGATCTGGTTCGGCATCGGGGAAACGTCAAAAATCCTGCTGATCTATCTGGCGATTTTCGCCCCGGTTGCCATGTCGGCGCTGGCGGGCGTGAAGAGTGCCCAGCAGGTGCGGATCCGCGCGGCGCAGTCGCTGGGAGCCAGCCGTCCGCAGGTGCTGCTGTTCGTTATTTTACCGGGCGCGCTGCCGGAGATTTTAACCGGGCTGCGCATCGGCCTTGGCGTGGGCTGGTCCACGCTGGTGGCGGCGGAGCTGATTGCGGCCACGCGCGGCCTTGGGTTTATGGTGCAGTCGGCGGGAGAGTTCCTGGCGACTGACGTGGTGCTGGCAGGGATCGCGGTGATCGCCGCGATCGCCTTCGGATTAGAACTGGGGCTGCGCGCGTTACAGCGCCGTCTGACGCCCTGGCATGGAGAAATACAATGAGTGAACGTCTGACCATCACCCCGCTGGGGCCGTACATTGGTGCACAGGTGTCGGGCCTGGATGTGACCCGTCCGCTGAGCGATAACCAGTTCGAACAGCTGTACCACGCGGTGCTGCGCCATCAGGTGGTGTTCCTGCGCGAGCAGGCGATCACCCCGCAGCAGCAGCGCGCACTGGCCCTGCGCTTTGGCGATCTGCATATCCACCCGGTCTATCCGCATGCGGAAGGGGTGGAGGAGATTATTGTCCTGGACACCCACAACGATAACCCGCCGGATAACGATAACTGGCATACCGACGTGACCTTTATCGAGACGCCGCCTGCCGGAGCCATTCTGGCGGCGAAACTGCTGCCGGAAACCGGCGGCGATACGCTGTGGACCAGCGGGATTGCGGCGTATGAGGCGCTCTCCGCGCCGTTCCGGACGCTACTGAGCGGGCTGCGGGCGGAGCACGACTTCAAAAAATCGTTCCCTGAGTACAAGTACCGTAAAACGGAAGAGGAACATCAGCGCTGGCAGGAGGCTGTTGCGAAACATCCTCCGCTGCTGCACCCGGTGGTGCGGACCCATCCGGTGACGGGCAAACAGGCGCTGTTTGTGAACGAAGGGTTCACCACGCGCATCGTGGACGTGACGGAAAAAGAGAGTGAGGCGCTGTTAGGTTTCCTGTTTGCGCATATCACCAAGCCGGAGTTCCAGGTGCGCTGGCGCTGGCAGGAGAACGACCTGGCGATCTGGGATAACCGCGTAACGCAGCATTATGCCAATGCGGACTATCTGCCGCAGCGCCGGATTATGCAGCGGGCGACGATTTTGGGCGATAAGCCGTTTTATCGTCCTTAACCCGTCGCTCCCGTAGGCCGGGTAAGCGCAGCGCCACCCGGCGAAAACGGTGCACAATTGCCGGGGGGCGGCTACGCCTTACCCGGCCTACAAAATACCGCACATTTAAAGGTGCGCCTCAATATACCGCTGATAGCGGTTCGCCTTCAGGTAACACAAATCCACCAGCACCAGCCCGTCAACGCAGTTGTTGAACGCCGGGTCGCTGCCAAAATCAATAAACTGTACGCCGCCGGGCTCGCACAGTTCGGAATATTGCTTGTAGAGCGGCGGAATACCGCAGCCAAGATTGCCGAGCAGGGACTTCAGTTTCGTCAGATCGTCCACGTAATCCACGCCGCCAAACTGCGCCAGCACGTCCGGCAGGGAGGCGGGATACGGCTGGCGCGAGGCGGCAAGTGGATGCGTCGCCGGGAACCACAGGCGGTAAAAGGCGACCAGCAGATCCCGCGCGGCAGGCGGTAAGCCACCGGAAATGGAGACCGGGCCAAACAGGTAGCGGTAGTGCGGATAACGCGCCAGATAGGCCCCAATGCCGGACCATAAATAGTCCAGGCCGCGGCGCCCCCAGTAGCGCGGCTGAATAAAGCTGCGCCCTAGCTCAATACCGTGCTCCAGCACGTCCTGCATTTTGTCGTCGTAGTGGAAGAGGCTATAGCTGTACAACCCCTCAACGCCGCGCTTTTCGATCTGCATGGCCGTCGGCATAAAGCGATACGCCCCGACGATCTCCAGATCGTCCTCATCCCACAGGATCAGGTGCAGATAATCATCGTCGTAGCTGTCGGTATCCCGGCGTTTGCCGCTCCCTTCCTCCACCGCGCGAAAGGCAATCTCGCGCAGGCGGCCCAGCTCGCGCAGCAGCGGGACGTCTTCCTGACCGTTACGCTGCCACAGATAGATGGTTTTACCGTCGCTGGTTTTGCCCAGACATTCGGCCTGCGCCAGCGCGCGCTTCAGGGTGGCCCGATCTTCCGGACGGGCAATCGCGCACTGGGTTTTAAAGACGCCGGGCACTCCCTTGCCAAGACGCATCACGTGCTGGCGGCACTGCTCGGCCATCTCACGCGACGAAAGGGTGGCGCTGTGCCAGTGATGCCACGCAATCTGCTGGCCGATTTTGATCGGCAGCTGGCTGTGGCGGCGGCGGAACATCTGCTGCATGAGCAACAGCATCGACAGCGTCGGGGAGACCAGCGTGCTGGCATAAAAGAGCAGGCTGTTATGGGCCTGAATATGCACCGGCAGCAGCGGGGCGCGCAGCTTGCCGGCGAGTTTGATAAAGCCGGAGTGCCACTTTTTGTCGCGAATGCCTTTGCGCGTAGGGCGGGAAACTTCTCCGGCCGGGAAGAAGATCAGCACGCCTGCGTTTTGCAGATGCTGTTCCATCTGCACCAGGGATGTTTTCGCCGTCCTGCCGCCCATATTGTCCACCGGAATAAACAGCGAGCTGAGGGGCTCAAGGTGGGTCAGCATCCGGTTGGTCACGACTTTCACATCGCGTCGCACGCGGGAGACGGCGTACATCAGCGCCAGCCCGTCCAGCGTACCCGTCGGGTGGTTGGCAATAATGACCAGCGGGCCATGTTCGGGGATTTGTTCAAGATCGCGGGCGGAAACGGTGCAGAGAATATCAAGGTGCTCCAGAACTTGCTCCACCATATCCAGGCCTTTCAGGTGGCGGTGTGCTGCGGCAAATTGCTGAAATTCGTCTTCGTAAAACAGTCTTTTTAACAGACTTTTTTGCCAGGGTGCAGGCCTCGCCTGAGGCCAAAGATCGTCGAGAACGCTATCGAGGCTAAACATGATTACTCCTCCTGCCGTCTTGCGAAGACAGTAGAAGGAGCAGATGTCGGTTGTATTGCAGTTGGGTGAAGATTTGAGCAGAGTGGAGGCCGGGTAAGGCGAAGCCGCCACCCGGCGCTAAAGCGGATTAACGCAGAATTTTTTTCTCGGCCAGATCCAGCGCGAAGTAGCTGAAGATCAGGTCCGCGCCTGCGCGTTTGATGGCGCCGAGGCTTTCGAGGACCACTTTCTCTTCGTCAATGGCACCCGCCAGCGCGGCGAATTTGATCATCGCGTACTCGCCGCTCACCTGATAAGCGCCCAGCGGCAGCTCGGTGCGTTCGCGGATGTCGCGCAGGATATCGAGATACGCGCCAGCCGGTTTCACCATCAGGCAGTCTGCGCCCTGGGCTTCATCGAGCAGGGATTCACGAATCGCTTCCCGACGGTTCAGCGGGTTCATCTGATAGGTTTTACGATCGCCTTTCAGCGCCGTGCCCGCCGCTTCACGGAACGGGCCGTAGAAGGAGGAGGCGAATTTGGTGGAGTAAGACATGATGGCGGTGTCGGTAAAGCCCGCCGCGTCCAGCGCCTGACGAATCGCCTGAACCTGTCCGTCCATTGCCGCAGATGGGGCGATGAAGTCCGCACCTGCCGCGGCCGCGACGACAGCCTGCTTGCCAAGGTTCAGCAGGGTGGCATCGTTATCCACGCCGTGATCGCACAGCACGCCGCAGTGGCCGTGTGAGGTGTATTCGCAGAAACAGGTATCGGACATGACGATCATTTCCGGCACGGTCTCTTTGCAGATGCGGGACATGCGGGCGACGAGGCCATCTTCTTTCCACGCGTCGCTGCCGGTGGCATCGGTATGGTGTGAGATGCCGAAGGTCATCACCGAGCGGATCCCCGCGTTGGCGATGCGTTCAATCTCACGCGCCAGATATTTCTCCGGAATGCGCATGACGCCCGGCATGGCTTCGATGGCTTTGTAGTCATCGATCTCTTCTTCGACAAAAATCGGCAACACCAGATCGTTTAAGGTCAGGGTTGTCTCTTCAAACATAGCGCGCAGTGCAGGTGACTTGCGCAGGCGGCGTGGGCGTGCAATTAAATCGGTCATGGTATGCCTGATGTTTGTGGAACAAAGAAGGCTAGTGTACCTCAAAGTGAAGACGGGTGTTTTACTAAAGTGGGCATTTTGCTTTTTGCGAAATGCGGCAGGTCAGGTTTCATTTCATCAATATTTAATACAGGTTAGTATATTACTGATTGGGGGTGAGATATTCGTATTGTTTCTATATTAAGTGGGATGCATCATTAAAAGTGATTTATTATTTGTTGTTATATATTTCTCCTTCGCTTGTCTGTATTTTAACGTTTTGTTTTTATAATATTTATCTTGAGTGACCCCTGTGTTTGTTGTTTTCGATGTGTTATTGGTCTGGATACGGACTTAATGGAAACATTCATTGAACCTTTTCGAAATGAAACTGCATAATTCCCTCCGCAATTAAATGTTGCAAATTCATTGATGGACAAACTTGCTTACGTCCCTGAGGAGGGATGACCCAATGCAAACATGGAAAAAGAAACTCGTTGTATCTCAACTTGCATTAGCCTGCACCCTGGCTATCGCTTCTCAGGCCAATGCGAAGGATATTTCCGGTACAACTTATAATACCTTCGGATACGATAATACAGCGTCCACACCCTGGTATTATGGCTATGCCGACTGGGATTACTCAGACGTTACCCACGACGGTGATATTTATCCGGTGATTAATAAATCCACCGTGAATGGTATTATTTCAACATACTATCTGGATGATGGTATCAATGGTCGGGCTAATGCATTAAGCATTTCCAACAGTACCATTAATGGCATGATTACCTCTGAGTGTATGACCACCTCGTGTGCTGATGGTATAGACACCGACGGCACGACCCATTCTCAGTACGATCGTTTTAGCCTGACCGTTGATCACTCCACCATTAACGACACCTATGAGCATTATGCTTACAATGTGGTAAATGGCGATAACACCGAAACCCACTATCTTGATACCTATGGGTTGGGCAATGCAATTACCCTGGATGTTGAATCGGATATTGTTATCCAGAATAACTCTCACGTCGCGGGTATTACCCTGACGCAGGGGTATCAGGAGCTGGATAATACCCCGTACGACGGCGTTGAAGGCGTAGCCAACAGCAGCAACGTCTTTACCGACACGCTACTGGTGAAAGATTCGGTACTGACTTCTGGTGCGTACAGCGATTTAGGTACCAGCGGATTCTACGGTCAAACCGCGAAGCCGAGCGACTATGGTGAAACCAACGCGACAGCGGCAGATGATGCGGCGCTGATTGTGGCCGCCAGCGCGTCTGATAACGCGATGCAGACCAGCGCCACGTTCGATCACTCCACCGTTACTGGCGACATTCTTTTCTCCAGTACCTTCGACAACAACTTCTATCCGAACGGCGATCCGGCAACGGATACCAGTGCAGACGGTGTCTATAACCCAACCACCAACGGCTGGGACGGTACCGATAAGCTTGACGTTACTCTGACCAATGGCAGCAAATGGGTTGGTGCAGCGCAGTCGAGCGTCGAGGCTATCGGCACGGCGCAGATGTATGGCCTGGGCTACAGCAACGTAGACTGGAGCGCTCTGTCTCCAAACAGCATTTGGCCGGACTCCACCTATGACAGCAACGGACATGTTGCGGGCGAAGCGGTGTATCAGAGCGGTCTCTTTAACATCACGCTGGATAACGGCTCCGAGTGGGATACCCGCAAGGTGTCTAACATCGACACGCTGGCGGTCAACAACCAGTCTCAGGTCAATGTTGAAAACTCAGGTTTGCTGGCGGATACCATCACCCTGACCAATGCTTCCTCATTGAATATCGGCGACAGCGGCGGCGTGGCCACCGACCATCTGTATCTGGACAGCTATAGCCGTGCGGCACTGACGGAAGAAACGGCCGATCTGTATGCCAACACCATCACCGTGGATAACGGCGCAGAGCTGGCGCTGGGGCTGGGACAGGTTGATACGCACAATATGGTACTGACCGATGGTGGTGTGCTGAACGTTGCCAGCCGTGATTACGTGCTGAACAGCGATCTGAACAACGCACGCTATATCACCAACGATAAGCACAATGCCGATTACGACTACGGCGTTGTGGCGATTAATTCTGATGGTCATCTGTCAGTGAACGGTGACGTCGCCGGTAACTACAAGGTCCGTATCGACAACGCGACCGGAGCCGGTTCCGTCGCCGATTACAAAAACAAAGAGATTATTCGCGTCTATGACAATAACGCGGATACTGCAGCCAGCTTTACTGCCGCAAACAAAGCCGATTTAGGTGCCTACACCTACCAGGCGCAGCAGCAGGGTGACGCCGTTGTCCTCCAGCAGAAAGCGCTGACCGACTACGCCAATATGGCGCTGAGCATCCCTTCTGCCAACACCAACATCTGGAATCTGCAGCAGGATACCGTAGGTGCTCGTCTGACCAACAGCCGTCACGGCCTGGCGGATAACGGCGGGGCGTGGGTGAGTTACTTCGGCGGTAACTTCGACGGCGACAATGGCGTTCTTAGCTACGATCAGGACGTGAGCGGTATTATGGTCGGTCTGGATACCCAGATTGACGGTAATAATGCGAAGTGGATCGTCGGTGGTGCGGCAGGTTTCGCGAAGGGGGATATCAGCGATCGTACCGGTCAGGTCGATCAGGACAGCCAGACGGCGATGATCTACGCGTCTGCGAAGTTCATGAACGATCTTTTCCTCGACAGCTCCCTGAGTTATACCCGTTTCAACAGCGATCTCTCTGCTAACATGAGCAACGGCCAGTATGTTGACGGCAACACCACCAATGACGCGGTTGGTTTTGGGCTGAAACTGGGCTATGACTGGAAACCAAACCTGTCCGGCTACGTCACACCATACGCAGCCGTGTCTGGCCTGTTCCAGTCTGGCGATGATTATCGCCTCAGCAATGACATGCGCATGGATGGGCAATCTTACGATAGCCTGCGTTATGAACTCGGTGTTGATGCGGGTTACACCTTCAACTACGGCGGCGATCAGGCTCTGACGCCTTACTTCAAACTGGCCTGGGTCTATGACGATGCTGATAACAATGCCGACATTAACGGTGACAGCATTGATAACGGCGTTAAAGGCTCCGCTGTGCGCGTAGGGCTGGGCACCCAGTTCAGCTTCACGAAGAACTTCAGTGCTTACACTGATGCCACTTATCTGGGCGGCGGCGACGTTGATCAGAACTGGGGCGCAAACCTGGGTGTGAAATATACCTGGTAATAAATAAAAGCGGGGGAGGCGTTACCTCCCCCCGCTTTTTACAGAAGTAATAAAAATAATATTGAACCGACAAATACGGATGCCTTGAGGTCTGCATGAAGGTTAATGCGAAACCACTTTCTGAATTACGCCGGCTCGAACAGTGTTTGAAATCAGCCAGTACCCCTTTTAAATCTGCTCCACAACAGTTAATTACATCAGGGGAGTGCTATGAGCCCCGCACGACCGTATTCCAAACAGGTATAATCAAAATCTATCGTTGTTCAGATGAACTGCTTATGGGCATCGCAACAGCGCCTTTTATTTTGGGGCTGTCCAGCGTGATGATTAATCATAGTCAGGGATATAGAGTGGTTGCCAAAACATCCTGCACGGGTTTTTATTTGCCCACTGAAACCACCCGTCAACTTATACAACAGAACGCGCTATGGAAAGAGGCCTTCGGTTGGTTATCCTGGATAAATTACATTCTTGAGAAACGCGATATGCAGCTGGTGGGAAATAATTCCTATCATCAGATCCGCGCCATGCTGTTGAATATGGCGGAGTGGGATGAAACGTTGCGTTCAAAAATCGGTGTGATGAATCATATTCAACAAAGTACGCGTATTTCACGTTCAGTGGTTGCTGAGGTTCTCGCTGCCCTGCGGCAAGGTAACTACATCAATATGAGCCGGGGCAAGCTGGTCAGCATCAACCGCTTGCCCACGGAATATTAAGATCAGTTAGACGCGGTGAGCACCTGGGCTTTATTGGCGCTCAGTTCTGCCACCAGGTTATTAATCCCGTCACTCATATTGACGAAACGCGTATGCGGGGAGCGGGTGACCACCACAAACGCGCCCACGTTTGACTGCGGGATCATGGCCATATAGGTGATGAATCCACCGCCGCCGCCGGTTTTCTGAATAATACCCGGACGCCCATTTTTCGGCGCCATATAGACCCACCCCATGCCGAGCGCATCGGCTTTACCCGGCACGTCCATCCCGATGACGCGGTGCAGCTGAGTACGCTGATAAATCAGAGTCTGCATGCGATCGGCCTGGCTGGTGCGAGCGTAGAAATCTGAAGAAAGGAACTGCTGCATCCAGCGCATCATGTCGCCAGGCGTGGAGTAAACCCCGCCGCTGCCCACAGCCGCGAGCGTGTTATTACAGGGGCTGGCGCCTTTCTCTGCCACCATCAGGCGACGGCACTGATCCGGGGACGGGGTAAACGTGGTGTCTTTCATGCCGAGCGGACGGGTGATCTGCTCTTCAAACAGCTGCGTATAGGGTTTGCCAGCCGCCGTTGAGAGGGCATCCGCCAGCAGGTCGAACGCCAGGTTTGAATAAGAGGCCTGCGAGCCCGGTGCCGCTTTCAGCGTGGCGGTACTCAGATAGCTCCAGCGCTGGTCGCGCGTTGGCCAGACAAATACGTCACGATGCGCCGCCCCGCCGGGCTGCTCACGCGGCAGGGCGCTGGTGTGGGTTGCAAGGTTCACAAGCCGGATCGGTGTCCCCTGATACGTAGGTACCCGGGCACCTGGCGGCGCGTATTTGCTGAGCGGATCGTCAAGCTTCACCACGCCCTGGTCGAGCAGTTTCACCAGCATTTCGCTGGTCATCAGCTTGGTTAAGGACGCGATGCGGATAACGGAATCCAGCTGCGGGTGAACGTTATTTCCCGGACGCGTTTCGCCAAAGCTGCGGAACACACGCTGGTTGCCGTCGATGACGACCATCGCCATCCCGGTCGCGCCGCTGCCGTAATAGATAAGGTTCGCGTAGCGATCGGCAATATCTGAAGCTAAAACGGGTGCCGTCAGCGGTTGGGCTGCCTGGGCGGTAGAAAAGCTCACCGCACACAGCGCGGCAAAAGAGAGCAGACAACGTTTCAACGAAAAGCATCCATGAAGTGAATGAGGAAAGTAATGGGTATTTATACTACTAATCGGAACCGCGCAATGCCCCGAATTGCATAACGATAGCGAGAAAAACGTAACCATGGGTAAATATGAACAATTTACTTACGAGCCATCTCCCATTTTGTGACATCGGGCTTATGATAGGCACCAGTTTCACTCAATCTTACGGAGAACGGTATGTCTGAGAAGCGTGTGGTTATGGTTGTCGATATGCAGAACGGGGTATTTGAAACCCCTCGTCATCAGCGTGAAAAGTGTGTCTCTCTGATCAACCAGCTTACGCAGGCAGCCGACACGGTGATTTTTATTCAGCATACTGAGGCTGGTGGCCTGGAAGAGGGGAGTGAGGGGTTTGCACTACTGCCTGAACTCCATCAGCCTGCTGACGCGCTTTACGTGACCAAAACCGCCTGTGATGCCTTCTACAACACCGCGCTTGAGGCGCTGCTGCGTGAGCAGGGTATTCGCGAGTTTGTCATCTGCGGCTGCGCCACCGATTACTGCGTCGATGCGACGGTTAAGAACGGCGTCAGCCGGGGTTATCACATCACCGTGGCGGAAGATGCCCATACTACAGCCAATCGCCCGGCTGCTGAAGCACAGATCCTGATTAACCATCACAACGACGTCTGGCGTAACTTCATTGCGCCGGCGAATCCTCTCGCGGTGAAACGCACCGAAACAATTCTTGAAAACTGGAAAGCGAACTAATAATTAACGCTCGGGTCTGACCTTTTTGCCGGAGCCGGGAGGCTGGCTCGGGCAGGTTTTCGTGTGGTGACGTGTTGTACACAGCAACAGCCATAACAACAAGAAGGAAGCATTATGTTTAAGTCTTTTTTCCCAAAGCCGGGGCCTTTTTTCCTGTCGGCATTTATTTGGGCACTGATCGCTGTCATTTTCTGGCAGGCGGGCGGCGGCGCATGGCTGACGCGCATCACGGGGGCGACAGGCGAGGTGCCGATTAGCGCGGCGCGCTTCTGGTCGCTGAGCTACCTGCTGTTTTACGCCTACTACACGGTGTGCGTAGGGCTGTTTGCACTGTTCTGGTTTGTCTATTCTCCGCACCGCTGGCAGTACTGGTCGATCCTCGGTACATCGCTGATTATCTTTGTGACCTGGTTCCTCGTGGAGGTAGGCGTGGCGGTTAACGCCTGGTATGCGCCGTTCTACGATCTGATCCAGACCGCGCTCAGCTCGCCGCATAAGGTGACCATCAACCAGTTCTACCATGAAGTTGGCATCTTCCTCGGCATTGCCCTGATTGCGGTTATCATCGGCGTGATGAACAACTTCTTCGTCAGCCACTACGTTTTCCGCTGGCGTACCGCGATGAACGAACATTATATGGCGCACTGGCAGCATCTGCGCCATATCGAAGGCGCCGCGCAGCGTGTGCAGGAAGACACCATGCGTTTTGCCTCCACGCTTGAAGACATGGGCGTCAGTTTTATCAACGCCATCATGACGCTGATTGCCTTCCTGCCGGTGCTGGTGACGCTCTCTGCGCACGTGCCGGATCTGCCTATTGTCGGTCATCTTCCGTATGGTCTGGTGATTGCCGCGATCGTCTGGTCGCTGATGGGAACGGGCCTGCTGGCGGTGGTGGGGATCAAACTGCCGGGTCTGGAGTTTAAAAATCAACGCGTCGAAGCCGCTTACCGTAAAGAGCTGGTTTACGGCGAAGATGATGCCAACCGCGCCTCGCCGCCGACCGTCCGCGAGCTGTTTGGCGCCGTACGCCGTAACTACTTCCGACTCTACTTCCACTATATGTATTTCAACATTGCCCGTATTTTGTATCTGCAGGTGGATAACGTTTTCGGTTTGTTCCTGCTGTTCCCGTCGATTGTTGCGGGTACGATTACGCTCGGTCTGATGACGCAGATCACTAACGTTTTCGGTCAGGTTCGTGGGTCGTTCCAGTACCTGATCAGCTCCTGGACCACGCTGGTAGAACTGATGTCTATCTACAAACGTCTGCGCAGCTTTGAACGCGAGCTGGACGATCGTGACCTGCAGGAAGTCACCAACACATTTAGCTAATACAGGACGTTGCTATGTCTTTTGCCGTACCGCGCGCGTTACCCTTGTCCTTGCTGGCCGCTCTTGTGCTGGCAGGCTGTGCCGAAAAAGGGGCTGCTCCGCTCAAAAAGGGGGAGAAGCCCGTTGATGTGGCGAGCGTTGTGCGGCAGAAAATGCCCGCCAGCGTGAAGGATCGCAATGCGTGGGCAGACGCGCTGGCAAAAACCTTTGAAAGCCAAAAGATCGCGCCGACCGAGGAGAACATTTGTTCGGTGCTGGCGGTGGCGCAGCAGGAGTCGATGTACCAGTCAGACCCGGCTGTGCCGGGGCTGAATAAAATCGCCTGGAAAGAGATCGACCGCCGCGCGGAGTCCATGCACATCCCGGTGTTCCTCGTGCATACCGCGCTTAAAATCACCTCACCGAACGGCAAAAGCTACAGCGAACGGCTGGATACGGTGAAAACCGAAAAACAGCTTAGCGCCATCTTTGATGATTTCATCAGCATGGTCCCAATGGGGCAGAAGCTGTTTGGCTCACTGAACCCGGTCCACACCGGAGGCCCAATGCAGGTAAGCATCGCGTTCGCGGAGAAGCATACCGACGGCTACCCGTGGAAAATCGACGGTACGGTGCGCCAGGAGGTCTTCTCCCTGCGCGGCGGGCTGTGGTTCGGCACGTATCACCTGCTGAACTACCCGGCGAACTACGATGAGCCGCTGTACCGCTTTGCCGACTTTAACGCCGGCTGGTATGCCAGCCGTAATGCGGCATTCCAGAGTGCGGTCAGCCGCGCAAGCGGCGTTAAGCTCGCGCTGGACGGCGATCTCATCGCTTACGGCAGCAGCGAGGCGGGAAGCACTGAGCTTGCCGTACGGAAATTATCGACAACGCTTGGCTTGAGCAACAGCGACATTCGCCGTCAGCTTGAGAAAGGCGATAGCCTGGCCTTTGAGAAAACGGATCTGTACAAGAAGGTGTTTGCGCTCGCAGAGCAGAAAAGCGGGAAAACGTTACCGAGGGCTATCCTGCCGGGCATTCAGCTGGAAAGCCCGAAGATCACGCGTAACCTGACCACCGCGTGGTTCGCAAAACGCGTGGACGATCGCCGGGCTCGCTGTATGGGGCTTTAACGGCGACGGCGAAAGCGCAGCGCTAATGCCACCACGCCCAGAATCATACATCCCGCGAGGAAGGGAATCAGGCCGAACAGGGTGCTGACGCCAAAGCCAATCTCAACTCGCGGGCGTCCGTTATCCTGTACCTGCATCAGGTGTTCATAAACGCCTGGCGCATGGACCAGCATATTGAGCAGCTGTGAGCCAGCCCAGAAGCAGAACAGGACAAACAGGGCATACGCGATATTACCCGCCGTGGAGGTTTTTGGTTTTCCGCCAAAAATCGGTTTCGACAATGTAAAGTCAGCCATGATGACCTCCGGATAAATCGCTCTGTTAATACGCTTCGTACAGGGTGAGTTTGACAGGTCATCGCATTTGTCAATATCAGAATCGTGGTAATTTACGCGCCGGAATCCTCCTGGATTGTTGATTTCTGCAGCACATCACAATTTCATGACTTAACTGAAATTGCGTCGCGTTTCAGAATTTCCGTATCTGCCACAGACCTGGCCGTAAATCTGTGAGAGGATGTCTTTTTTTCCTGCCGGAGTTGTTATGAAGCTCACGTCCAAACTACGCCGAGACTGGCACTACTACGCCTTCGCTATCGGGCTGATCTTTATTCTTAACGGTGTTGTGGGCCTGTTGGGGTTTGAGGCAAAAGGCTGGCAAACGTATGCCGTTGGGCTGGTGACCTGGGTCATTAGTTTCTGGCTGGCGGGGTTGATTATCCGCCGTCGTCCTGAAGAGACGACAGCGGATGAGGCGGAGTCGGCGAAGCGCGCCGATTAGCCGTTTACGGAACTTTTAAGCGCGCTGTCGGCGGCGTGACGCTCCAGCGCCAGTTCGATCAGGCGGGTGATCAATTCCGGGTAGCTCAGGCCACTTGCCTGCCACAGTTTCGGATACATGCTGATGTTAGTGAACCCCGGAAGCGTATTGATTTCATTGATCACCACCTCGTTTTCCGCCGTCAGGAACACATCCACGCGCGCCATGCCGCAGCAGCCGAGCGTCTGATAAGCGCGAATGGCGATCGCCCGGATCTTATCGTTAACCGCCGGATCGATATCCGCAGGCACGACAACCTGGGCGCCTTTGTCATCAATGTATTTAGTGTCGTACGAGTAGAAGTCGCTGTTTAACACCACCTCTCCGCAGGTGCTCGCCTGTGGGAAATCGTTGCCCAGCACGGCGCACTCAATTTCACGGCCTTTGATACCCTGCTCAACCACCACTTTATGGTCGAACTCAAACGCCAGGCGGACGGCCTGCGTGAACTCAGCTTCGCTGGTCACTTTGCTGACGCCCACGGAGGAGCCCTGGTTTGCAGGCTTCACAAACAGCGGCAGACCCAGCTCTCCGCTAATTTGCGCGAAGCTGTGTTTGTCGCGGTTGGCGCGGGTGAGGGTCACGAATGGCGCAATGTTCAGCCCGGCATCGCGCAGCAGGCGTTTGGTGACGTCTTTGTCCATGCATGCGGCAGAGCCGAGGACGTCCGAGCCGACGAACGGCAGGTTGGCCATGCGCAGCATTCCCTGCAGGGAACCATCTTCGCCCAGTGTGCCGTGAACGATAGGGAAGACAACGTCGATCTGGGCGAGAGCCTGTGCATTGCCGGCGTCGATAAGCTGCCCCTTCACGACGCCGGGTACGGTGGCGACGCTCACTTCCGAAGGATTAAGGGCGATGTGTGCCGGATCGTGAGCATTCAGCAGATACTGGCTGGCATCGTTAACGTGCCACTGGCCCTGTTTATCAATGCCCAGCAGCACCACGTCGAAGCGGCTTTTATCGATCGCATCAACGATATTTTTGGCCGATTGCAATGACACTTCGTGCTCCGCTGATTTTCCCCCAAAGACAATACCTACGCGCTGCTTAGCCATCTCACTCTCTTCCAGTCTGACGAAAAGCCAATAACATACCACGATGCCCGGCGGGTTTCGCGGCCTTCTGCCATAATGTTTTGGGGAATGTTGAGGGGGGAGAGTGAAAGGAAAAACGCTGCTGACCGTATTTATCATTTTGGCCATCGCAACGGTGGGTTACCGCTGGTTGCCGCCTTACTACAACCCTTTCATGCCGCTGACGCTTGACGACCCGCCGGGCCGAATCACCCAGTATAAGCTTCGGCGCTTAACCCCCGAGGCGTGCGCGAGCCTGCTTTCGCAGGCTAACCAAAGAGATCTCATCCGCACCCAGCCGGTGGCTGACAGCGGCGGCGCGTGTCCGCTTAATAACGTTGTACGCGTGCGTGACTTCGGTCCGGTCGGCCTGAACAGCAGTTTTCTCGCCAGCTGTCCGCTGGCGCTCAGCTCAGCCCTCTTTATCAGCCAGCAGGCCCGGCCGCTGACAAAACGCTATACGGGCAGCGACCTGGCGCGTATCGATCATCTCGGCAGCTTTGCCTGCCGCAATATTTACCACCGCCCTGACGCGCGACGCAGTGAACATGCTACGGCTGAGGCGCTGGATATTGCCGCTTTTCGTCTGGCGAACGGTGAACGCGTCACGGTGATGAACGGCTGGAAGGCGGCAACAACGCAGCCCTGGCTGAAAGCCATGCTGGCGGCAAGCTGCGGCTACTACGGAAACGGCCTGGGGCCGGAGTATAACGCGGCGCATGCTAACCATTTTCATCTGGGCATGCGCGGTTTCGGACTCTGTCGGTGAAGCATAATATTCCGCCAGGAAATGGATGAATTGTGACTTATTTCACAAATATGATGACTGGGAAGATAAAACACCAAAGTCAGTCAGGCCGCATCTCTGGTGCGACGTCAAAACGCGTAACTTGCTAATCTGACGGCGAATTCGCCTAAAAATGAAGACTATTTCTTTATGGAATCCTGGAAAGTTAATCTCATCTCGGTCTGGTTCGGCTGCTTCTTCACCGGGCTGGCCATCAGCCAGATCCTGCCGTTCCTGCCGCTGTACGTCTCGCAGCTGGGGGTGACTTCGCATGAAGCGCTCTCCATGTGGTCCGGTCTGACGTTCAGCGTCACGTTTCTGGTCTCCGCCATTGTGTCTCCGATGTGGGGCAGCCTGGCGGATCGGAAAGGCCGAAAACTGATGCTGCTGCGCGCCTCGCTCGGGATGGCGATTGCCATTCTGCTGCAGGCCTTCGCCACCAACGTCTGGCAGCTGTTTTTCCTGCGCGCGGTGATGGGGCTGACATCCGGGTACATTCCGAATGCCATGGCGCTGGTCGCCTCTCAGGTGCCGCGCGAGCGTAGCGGCTGGGCGCTGAGTACGCTTTCCACGGCACAGATCAGCGGCGTCATCGGCGGTCCGCTGCTGGGGGGCTTTCTGGCGGACCACGTCGGGCTACGCGCGGTATTTATCATCACTGCGGTTCTGCTGGTGGTCAGTTTTCTGGTGACGCTCTTTCTGATTAAAGAGGGGGGCCGTCCGGTTATCAGTAAATCTGAACGTCTCAGCGGCAAGGCTGTCTTCGCCTCGTTGCCTTACCCGGGGCTGATGATCAGTCTGTTTGTGACCACCATGGTGATCCAGCTTTGTAACGGTTCGGTCGGTCCGATTCTGGCGCTGTTTATCAAGTCGATGGAGCCGGATAGCACCAATATCGCTTTTCTGAGCGGCATGATTGCCGCCGTGCCGGGCGTATCCGCCCTGATTTCCGCGCCGCGTCTGGGCAAGCTGGGTGACAGGATCGGCACGGCGCGCATCCTGATGGCGACGCTGATCTTTGCGGTGATACTCTTCTTCGCGATGTCGTTTGTCACCTCTCCGCTTCAGCTTGGCGTATTGCGATTTCTGCTCGGGTTTGCTGATGGCGCCATGTTGCCTGCGGTGCAGACCCTGCTGGTTAAATATTCCAGCGACCAGGTGACGGGGCGTATTTTTGGATATAACCAGTCATTTATGTATCTGGGGAATGTTGCCGGTCCGCTTATTGGCGCATCCGTTTCCGCGATGGCCGGTTTTCGCTGGGTATTTGCGGCGACAGCGATTGTTGTTTTAATCAATATTATCCAGCTGGCTATTGCGCTGCGACGCCGCAGACAAATGGCGGAGGCCAAATCGGCGAGATAACACTTTCGCAGATGTATTATATATTCTTATGGTCGCCGCATTTTTATATAACAAAATGCGGCGTCTTTTTATAGAAAAACGTTTCGATCACGGCGCTACCTCTTTATTTCTGTTCCTGTGTCACTTTTGCATACCATAATTAATTTCTTCTCTTTGCAATATGGATTCAGAGTGATAACGTCAGACAAAACTGAAAAAGGAACTGGCACGATGAAAAACCTCATTGCTGAATTGCTGGTTAAGCTGGCACAAAAGGAAGAAGAGTCAAAAGAGCTGGTGGCTCAGGTCGAAGCGCTTGAAATTGTCGTCACCGCGCTGCTGCGACAAATGGCAAAAACCGATCAACAGGCGTTGATAGAGAGCGTGGAAGGTGCGCTGGACAGCGTCAGGCCTGAATCGCAGGTTCCGGTTGAGGATGCCGAGATGCTCCACCAGTACGTAAAGAAGCTGTTAAGGCATCCGCGCAGCTAAACCGTCACAGGACGTAACGACGTGTCATAGAATTGTCATGCAGGATGCCTATAGTCGCTCTGTTTTTATTTTTATGTATTTGTACATGGAGAAAATAAATTGAAACAGAGCGCACTTTTCATTGCATTACTTCCCCTGTTAATTACCCCTGCCATTTATGCTGATACGACGCAAACCAGCGTGCTGGATAATCGTGCGGCAAAAGGGGATATCACCCAGCCTGGCGGCGCGCGCCGTTTATCAGAAGATCAAACGGCCGCTATTCGCGCTTCGCTGAATGATAAGCCGGCGAAAAATATTATTCTGCTGATTGGCGATGGAATGGGCGATTCCGAAATCACGGCGGCGCGAAATTATGCCGAGGGAGCGGGCGGCTTTTTTAAAGGTATCGATGCCTTACCGCTGACCGGACAATATACCCATTACGCGCTGGATAAAAAAACCGGTAAACCGGATTACGTAACGGACTCCGCGGCCTCTGCCACGGCGTGGTCCACCGGCGTGAAAACCTATAACGGCGCGCTGGGCGTGGATATTCACGAGAAAGATCATCAAACCCTTCTGGAGATAGCAAAAGCGGCGGGCCTGGCGACCGGCAACGTCTCCACTGCTGAACTCCAGGATGCAACGCCTGCGGCGCTGGTGGCACACGTGACCTCGCGTAAGTGCTACGGCCCGTCAGTGACCAGCGAAAAATGCCCAACGAATGCGCTGGAAAAAGGCGGCAAAGGCTCGATTACGGAACAACTGCTGAACGCGCGTCCTGACGTGACCCTGGGCGGCGGCGCGAAAACCTTCGCGGAAACCGCGACGGCGGGCGAGTGGCAGGGCAAAACGCTGCGCGAGCAGGCGCAGGCTCGCGGCTATCAGCTGGTGAGTGACGCAAATGCTCTGGCGGCGATAAGCGAGGCGAACCAGGACAAGCCGCTGCTGGGGCTGTTCTCTGACGGCAACATGCCCGTGCGCTGGGAAGGACCAAAAGCCTCGTATCACGGCAACATCGATCAGCCTGCCGTGACCTGTAAGCCGAACCCGAAACGTACGGACAGCATTCCGACGCTGGCGGCGATGACCGATAAAGCGATCTCTCTTTTGAGCAAGAGCGAAAAAGGGTTCTTCCTGCAGGTTGAGGGCGCGTCGATCGATAAACAGGATCATGCCGCGAATCCGTGCGGCCAGATTGGCGAAACCGTCGATCTGGACGAAGCGGTGCAGAAGGCGCTCGCGTTCGCGAAAAAAGACGGTAACACCCTGGTGATCGTCACCGCGGACCACGCGCACGCCAGCCAGATCATTCCTCCAGATACCAAGGCCCCTGGCCTGACGCAGGCGCTGAACACCAAAGATGGCGCCGTCATGGTGATGAGCTACGGCAACTCTGAAGAAGAGTCCATGGAGCACACGGGCACCCAACTGCGCATTGCCGCCTACGGTCCGCATGCGGCCAACGTGGTAGGCCTGACGGATCAAACGGATCTGTTCTACACCATGAAGGCGGCGCTGGGTCTGAAATGATAAAATCCCGGCGGAAATCACATCTGTCGGCTGGTTTTTTTCCTGTCACGAACCAGACTTACAGGGAATGTTCACAAAAGGATGGTGCAATGAAAACAACATTACTGGTTACTCTGCTCTCCGGCCTGTTCCTGGTCGCATCGGCGAACGCGGAAGAGAAAACGTTAACGCCGCAGCAGCAGCGTATGACCACCTGTAATCAACAGGCGACGTCTCAGAGTCTGAAGGGCGATGCTCGCAAGACCTACATGAGCGACTGCCTCAAAAACGGCGCCGCGAAGCCGGCTGAAAAAAGCCTGACCCCGCAGCAGCAAAAAATGCGCGAGTGTAATGCGAAGGCAACCGAACAGTCCCTGAAAGGGGACGACCGCAGCAAGTTCATGAGTGCCTGCCTGAAGAAAAAAGTGTAGTTCTAACGGGTGAGCGGCTCCGGCGGCTCACCCGAAATTTCATACTTTCCCCGCAGACCCCCTCTCTATAATTTGGGAAAATGTTTCAGAATATTCCCAAAAATGATGAATGATGAAACGTATTACAACAAAAAGCGCATTCGGGAAGAGTGGAATTTAACCCTTTCTCAGGATGACCCTCACCGCGCCGGCATTCAGTTTGCCCGGCGAGTTAGGCTGGCGCGCGCCGTGGGGCTGGCGGCGATGTTTTTCCCGGTTGCGGGAATGCTGGTCACCCATTTTTTACCCGGAGGCTGGTGGCTTTTACTGGTGGGGTGGTCGTTCGTCTGGCCCCATTTCGCCTGGCAGCTATCCTGCCGGGCCACGTCACCTCATCAGCAGGAAACTTTCAATCTTAAAGTAGATGCCATTATTGCCGGGCTCTGGATCGGCGTGATGGGGATGAATGCGTTACCCACGGCAGCGCTGGTGATGATGGTGGGGATGAATATGATGGGCTCCGGGGGCTGTCGTCTGTTTATTCCGGGGATCCTGTTGACGCTGCTCTCCGCGCTGGTGACCCTGCCACTCGTCGGGAAGGTGGCCGTCTTCAACCCCGACCCCGTGGAGTGGGGCTTAACACTGCCTGTTCTCGTATTTTATCCTATGCTGTTTGCCTGGCTCAGCCACCGCACTGCCGTCAGGCTTGCGGAGCACAAGCAGCGGCTGGAAATGATGAGCACCCGCGACGGCATGACCGGGGTCTTTAACCGCCGACACTGGGAAATGCTGTTGCGAAATGAATTTGAGCATTGTCGGCGCGACCACAGCACCGCCACGATACTGCTGATTGATATCGACCACTTTAAAAACATCAACGACACCTGGGGGCACGACGTGGGCGACGAGGCGATCATTGCTATTACG
>NZ_QPFW01000173.1:0-20350 GCF_008122455.1 Enterobacter sp. C6 | reverse complement strand
CTCAGCTTCGCCTCGGCGCAGGCGGCGGACCGCATTGCCTTTATCCCGAAGCTGGTGGGCGTGGGCTTCTTCACCAGCGGCGGCAACGGCGCGAAAGAGGCGGGGAAAGATCTTGGGGTGGACGTCACCTACGACGGCCCGACCGAGCCGAGCGTCTCCGGCCAGGTGCAGCTGATCAATAACTTCGTCAACCAGGGCTATAACGCCATCATCGTCTCCGCCGTGTCGCCGGACGGCCTCTGCCCGGCGCTCAAGCGCGCGATGCAGCGCGGCGTCAAGGTCCTGACCTGGGACTCCGACACCAAACCGGAGTGCCGCAGCATCTATATCAACCAGGGAACGCCGGAACAGCTGGGCGGCCTGCTGGTGGAGATGGCGGGCAAGCAGGTCACCAAACCGAATGCCAAAGTGGCGTTCTTCTACTCCAGCCCCACCGTCACCGACCAGAACCAGTGGGTGAAAGAGGCGAAGGCCAAAATCGAGAAAGATCATCCCCAGTGGCAGGTCGTCACTACCCAGTTTGGCTATAACGACGCCACCAAATCGTTGCAAACTGCCGAAGGGATCTTAAAAGCATATCCGGATCTGGATGCGATCATCGCCCCGGATGCCAACGCGCTGCCGGCCGCTGCGCAGGCGGCGGAAAACCTGAAGCGCGAAGGGGTGGCGATTGTCGGGTTCAGTACGCCGAACGTGATGCGTCCGTACGTTGAGCGCGGCACGGTAAAAGCCTTCGGCCTGTGGGATGTCGTACAACAGGGCAAAATTGCGGTCAATGTCGCCGATCGTTTGCTGAAAAAAGGCGATCTTAACGTCGGCGACAGCGTGGACGTAAAAAATATCGGGGCGCTGAAGGTCGAGCCGAACAGCGTGCAGGGTTACCAGTATGAGGCGAAGGGCAACGGCATCGTGCTGCTGCCGGAGCGGGTGGTGTTCACCAAAGAGAACATCAGCAAATACGATTTCTGACGGGGGAGCAAATGGCTGATTTAGACGATATCAAAGACGGTAAGGATTTTGGCATCGGCACGCCGCAGGTCAACGTGCCGTTCACGCTGAAGGGCTGCGGCTCGCTGGACTGGGGCATGCAGTCCCGCCTGGCACGCATCTTCAACCCTAAGAGCAACCGTACGGTGATGCTTGCCTTTGACCACGGC
This sequence comes from Enterobacter sp. C6, assembly GCF_008122455.1. Taxonomy (NCBI): domain Bacteria; kingdom Pseudomonadati; phylum Pseudomonadota; class Gammaproteobacteria; order Enterobacterales; family Enterobacteriaceae; genus Enterobacter; species Enterobacter sp. C6. The sequence goes on along the minus strand of NZ_QPFW01000173.1, from coordinate 19,193 downwards.
TACTTTCAGGGGCCGACCACCGGCCTTGAGCGTATCGATCTCTCCATCGCGCCGCTGTTTGGTGAAACCGACGTGCTGATGTGCACCCGCGGCATCCTCAGGAGCCAGGTGCCAGCCGCCACGAACAAACCGGTGGTGCTGCGCGCCTCCGGCGGTAATTCGATTCTGGGCGAGCTGTCGAACGAGTGCGTGGCGGTGGCGATGGAGGACGCGCTGCGCCTGAACGTCTGCGCGGTGGCGGCGCAGGTGTACATCGGCAGTGAGTTTGAGCATCAGTCGATCAACAACATCATCAAGCTTGTCGATGCGGGCGCGCGCTACGGCATGCCGACGCTGGCGGTGACGGGGGTCGGTAAAGAGATGGCGCGTGACGCGCGCTATTTCTCGCTCGCCAGCCGCATCGCCGCCGAAATGGGGGCGCAGTTCGTCAAAACCTACTACGTGGACGAGGGCTTTGAAAAAGTGACCGCCAGCTGTCCGGTGCCGATTGTCATCGCCGGGGGCAAAAAGCTGCCGGAGCACGAGGCGCTGGAGATGTGCTGGCGTGCGATAGATCAGGGGGCATCCGGCGTGGACATGGGGCGCAACATCTTCCAGTCCAGCGCGCCGCTCGCCATGCTGAAGGCGGTGAAAAAAGTGGTTCACGAGAACTGGAACGCCCGCGATGCGTTCCAGTTCTGGCAGGAAGAGAAACAGGGAGGAGCAAAATGAACGTGACGCTGGTTGAAATCAACATTAAGCCCGAGCGGGTGGACGAGTTTCTGGAGGTATTCCGCGCCAACCACGAGGGGGCAATCAAGGAGCCGGGAAACCTGCGCTTTGACGTCTTGCAGGATCCGCGGGTGAAAACCCGGTTCTTTATCTACGAGGCCTATAAAGACGAAGAGGCGGTGCTGGCGCATAAGCAAACGCCGCACTATCTGGCGTGCGTGGATAAGCTTGAGGAATTGATGTCGGAGCCACGTAAGAAACGCAGTTTTGTGGGGTTGTTGCCGGAGTAACGGTACGGGTAAGAGGTTGTGTTGATTTTGTAGGCCGGGTAAGCGTTAGCGCCACCCGGCATTGTTCAGGCCAGCACCAGATCCGCAAGTATCGCAGCAAGCGCTTCGCGCGGCTCACCCTGAATAGCCTGAAGCGGGAAGGGGAGCGCGGGTGTTTCCACTTTCCCCAGCATTTCTGCCGCTGCCGCTACCACCCGCAAGCTGCCGTATCGACGGAACAATTCCCACAGCGGCTCCAGCCGCTCGGAGTGTGCCGTCTCTTTCGAACGCGCAATCGCCAGCGCTGTTTGCGGGAACAATCCGCCGAGCACCGAGTACCAGACGTCAAACCCGGCATGCAGGGCGGAGGCCGCTCGCCAGTCGCCGGCGATACCCAGCGTGACGGTATCAGGAAGACGAGCCCGTACCTGCGACAGGTCCTCCGGCACGCGGCCAAGCTTTATGGAGCCTATATTCGGCAGGGCCGCGACGGCAAATAACAATTCATCGCTAAACGAAAAACCGGTCGTGGCGGGATTATCGTAAATGCACAGCGGTACGGAGATCTGGCGGGTCACCGTTTCATAGAGATTAAACACTTCGTCTTCCGTTAATCGCTGGTACGACACGGGCGCCAGCAGCAAGCCGGAGACACCTGCCGATTGCGCGTCGTCAGCCAGACGCAGAATATCGTCCAGCCGTAATGCGCCAATGCTGACGATGACCGGAATGTCATCAGCATGCGCCACCGCGCAGCGTGCGACCCGACCGCGCTCTTCTACGGTAAGATAGGCATAGCTTCCCGTTGAGCCGAGAATGCCCAGAGAATCCACGCCAGCGTCGACCATGGGGCGCAGAAGATTAATGAAGGACTGCTCGTCAAACGTCCCCTCTTTCAGGGGGGTTAACGGAAAAGCGCTTAATCCGTGAAACATCGTGTTGTCCTCTTACAGCGTCAGCATCTTAACCTGAGCCGTGGCCCCCGGCATCAGCCGCTGCAGGTTGTTGACCAGCTCTTCTCCCGCCTCTTCCAGTGCCGCAAGCGGCATCGACGGCAGGCTTTCAAGAATAAACCACATAGATTGCGCCTGGCTGTCCAGACGGGTACGCACCCCCTGTCGCCAGTTCCAGCGGCGGCAGGTGACGCCGAGATTGTCGCGCCAGATAACTTCGCCTGGTTCCGGATGTTCCACCACTGGTTGTCCCTCTTTTAAAGTATCAAACGGCTCGCTGCCGTCGGCCAGCGTCAGACGCGGCGCACCCGAGTACGCCGCGAGATTTTCCCCACCCACCGGAATGGCATAGCGAATGCTCACTGCGTTATAGATATCCACCACCGGATCCAGCGACGGCAGCGAACCGTCTTTCAGCACCCGCTTACGCAGGGCGGTCGCCGAGCAGGGCGTGCGTTTCGGTTTCGCACCGAAGGCTTTAAACACCTCATCCCAGTCTGAAAGGTGTGCATCAGCCCACGGCACATCATCATTCAACATCTGCTGGCAGGCTTGCGCCAGCGCGGCGGGCGCTACCTCCGGGTGAGTAATCGGCGCAGCTTCAACCAGAATGCTCAGCGCCCGAAAGCCTGGGGCAATCCCGGCAAGACGCGAATCTATTGACGGCGTAACGAGAGACATAAATAATCCTGTATTGACTGTTTTATACCATGGTAGTGACCAATGACTGATAAAGTCAATATAATGACTGATTCGGGTGCCGATGTTGCCCAGGTAAGCCTGGCCGTGGCGAACCGCATCCGCAACTGGCGTAAAGAGAAAAAGCTGTCGCTGGACGAGCTGTCCCGCCGCGCCAGCGTCAGCAAAGGGATGCTGGTGGAGATCGAAAAGGGCGCAGCCAATCCCAGTATCGCCATTTTGTGCAAGCTGGCCGCCGCGCTCGGCATCTCCGTGGCGGATATCGTCAACGTCTCCAGCGAGCCGCTGGTACATGTTATCGAAGAAGAGGCGATTCCGGTGCTGTGGCAGGGCGCGCTGGGTGGACGCGCCAGACTGCTGGCGGGTACCGCGGGACCTGACATGATTGAGTTATGGCAGTGGGAGATGCAGCCGGGAGAACGTTTTACCTCTCCGGGGCACCCGGCGGGAACCTTTGAGCTGCTGCACGTAAACGAGGGCGTGTTAACGCTGACGGTGGATGAGGCGGTGACCCAGGTTAACGCTGGTGCGTCGGCGGTGGCGAAAACGGAAGCGTCGCACGGCTACGCCAATGAAAGCGATACCGTGCTTCGCTTCACCATGACGGTGGCGGAGTTTCACCGATAAAAAACTGCCGGGTAGCGTAACGCCACCCGGCGTTGATTACGCCTCTTCCACGCTCACCCGCAGCGCTGCGAGCGCTTTACGCGCCGCTTTCAGCACCTGCTCACACTGCTCAATCGTCAGCGTCAGCGGCGGTTCAATGCGGATGGTTTTCGAGTTGTTGAGCGTTCCGGCCACCAGCACCCGCTGGCGGAACATCTCGCTCGCGAAGCTGTAGCCGGTTTCGTTATCAATAAACTCAATCGCCATCAGCATCCCTTTCCCACGCGCGTCCTGCACCAGGTCCGGATACTCCCGGCCTAGCTGACGGAAGCCGTCCAGCAGCATGTCGCCTTTCTGCTCCGCCTGCGCGGGCAGGTTTTGCTCCAGCAGCACGTTGATGGTCGCCAGCGCGGCCGCACAGGCCAGCGGGTTACCGCCAAAGGTGGTGGTATGCAGGAACGGATTGTCGAACAGCACCGAGAAGACCTCCTCGGTGGCCACCGTCGCGCCAATCGGCATCACGCCGCCGCCGAGCGCCTTCGCCAGGCACAGGATGTCCGGCTGCACGTTTTCGTGCTCGCAGGCAAACATCTTGCCGGTGCGCCCCATCCCGGTCTGGACTTCGTCGAGGATCAGCAGGGCGCCAAACTCATCGCACAGCTGACGCACGGCGGGCAGATAGCCCTGCGGAGGGAGGATCACGCCGCCTTCGCCCTGAATCGGCTCCAGGATCACCGCCGCCACGTCATCGCCGGTCTTGCGGCATTCGCTCAGCGCGGTGCGCATGGCGTTGATGTCGCCAAACGGCACGTGGCGGAAGCCCGGCAGCAGCGGCATAAACGGTTTGCGGAAGGTGGATTTGGCGGTAGCAGACAGTGCGCCCAGGGATTTCCCGTGGAACGCGCCGCTGGTGGCGATAAAGGTGAATTTCCCGCGCGGCGACTGGTACGCTTTGGCGAGTTTAATCGCCGCTTCGACCGATTCCGTGCCGCTGTTGCTAAAGAAGCTGTACTTCAGTTTGCCGGGCGTTAAGGCCGCCAGCGTTTTCGCGAGCATGGCGCGAAGCGGGTCGAGCAGTTCCTGGCTATGGAGAGGTTGTTTCGCAAGTTGATTCTGTACGGCGGAAACCACAACTGGATTACGGTGCCCCACGTTGAAAATTCCAAAACCTCCCAGGCAATCGATAAACTCCTGTCCCTGGGTGTCGACAAGCGTGTTCAGACTTCCCGCTTGCCACTCTACGGCTCCGTAATCCCCGCCGGCGGTAACAGATTTGCGATACTCCAGAAACCCTGGATTGACGTGCTCTTTAAAGTAATCGATGACCTCTCGGTTAAGTTGTTTCATCTCCTCATGATCGAGCGTTCGCTTCTCAATGAGATTCAGTGCGTGCGCGGTACAGGCAAGAGCCGAGGCGCTGGAAGGTAACCTGTTCAAAATGTGCTCCCGGGGATCGCGTATCACATGATACTGAGTTAAGTATTGCAGGGATTACGCCACTTCAGATGACTTAACGAAAATCGGGATAAACGCCAGGTTAAAATAATGTTGCACAATATTTAATCATGCCGGAGCAACCGAAACGGGATTTAGCGGTACAGGAAAGAGAGGATAAATGAGGACGGAAACGCGCAGCTGCACTAAAGAAGTGCATTCGCTGCAACTTAAGTGGGCGTTAACGGGTCATGCTTTACAGGTAATTTCTTTACGAAAGTATTTGAAATCAATGAATTAAAAAATCGTACAAAAAGTATGGTTTAAGTCAAATCTGCGATCTCCATCAAGTTTAACAACTAAAGATAAATTGTTTACCGCCGAAAAAACATTGACCCACAAAATTAACATTCAAATAACCTGCAAGGGATGCCCACGATGTCCTCTCCAACCTATGTCACCCAGAATGAATATCCTCTGGACGATGACACCACCTTAATGTCTACCACAGACGTCCACAGCTACATCACCCACGCCAACGACACCTTTGTGCAGGTGAGCGGCTACCAGCTCGATGAGCTGACGGGCCAGCCGCACAATATGGTACGCCATCCCGATATGCCAAAAGCCGCGTTTGCCGATATGTGGTACACGCTGCAGCAGGGCGAGCCGTGGAGCGGGATTGTCAAAAACCGGCGCAAAAACGGCGACCACTACTGGGTGCGTGCGAATGCGGTACCGATGGTGCGCCGCGGGCAGGTGACGGGCTATATGTCCATTCGTACCAAAGCCACAGCGGAAGAGATTGCCGCCGTGGAGCCGCTCTACCGGGCGCTGAACGACGGGCGCTGTAAAAAACGTATTCATAAAGGGCTGGTGGTCGGAAAGGGCTGGCTGGGCAAACTGCCGGCAATGCCGCTGCGCTGGCGCGTGCGCAGCGTGATGGCGGTGCTCTTTGCCGTACTCGCCGCCACGCTGGTCGCGACCTCCGCCGGGTGGATGCCGCTTGCCGCAGCCGCGCTGGTAATGCTGCTGGGGACACTGCTGTTTGAGCAACAGATTGTCCGCCCGATAGAGAATGTGGCGCGACAGGCGCTGAAGGTCGCCACCGGCGAGCGCAACAGCGTGCAGCACCTGAACCGCAGCGACGAGCTGGGGCTGACGCTGCGTGCGGTCGGGCAACTGGGCCTGATGTGCCGCTGGTTGATCAATGACGTGTCGAGCCAAGTGGTGAGCGTCCGTGACGGCAGCGACAGGCTGGCGCAGGGGAATGAAGATCTGAACGATCGTACGCGTCAGACCGTCGCGAACGTGCAGCAGACCGTCGCGACAATGAACCAGATGGCCGCGTCCGTTCAGAGTAACTCCGAAACCGCCGCCGAGGTGGACAAACTCTCCGTGGCCGCGAGCAGCGCGGCAACGAAAGGGGGCAACGCGATGCAGACCGTCGTTAAAACGATGGATGACATTGCCGACAGCACGCAGCGAATTGGCTCGATTACCTCTCTGATTAACGATATCGCTTTCCAGACCAATATTCTGGCGCTGAACGCGGCGGTTGAAGCGGCAAGGGCAGGCGAGCAGGGCAAAGGTTTTGCCGTGGTCGCGGGCGAAGTCCGCCATCTTGCCAGCCGCAGCGCCAGTGCCGCGAATGATATTCGTAAACTGATTGATGCCAGCGCCAGCAAGGTGCAGTCCGGCTCTGAGCAGGTACACGCCGCAGGCCGTACGATGGATGATATCGTTGTGCAGGTGAAAAACGTGACGCAGCTTATCGCCCAGATCAGCCACGCGACCTCCGAGCAGGCAACCGGACTGTCAGAGTTGACCCGCGCGGTGGCTGAACTCGACAGCATCACGCAGAAAAACGCCGACCTGGTCGAGGAGAGCGCCCACATTTCTGCGATGGTGAAGCATCGCGCCGGACGCCTTAAGGATGCGGTGACTGTGCTCCATTGAGTCAATAATGTCCCGGAAAAGCCGTTTATTCCGTAAGGAATAAACGGCTTCTTATTTTCTGGTTGTGACTATTAATGTATTTTATTGTTAAGTTCATATTAAATAACTAAAGAAAGTGCTTCAGTTATTTATTCCTGCCTAAGTCAATTATTCAGAACTCTATTTTGAAAAATACCCATCTGGTGGTCTGGTAACGATCGATGGAGCAATATTAATAGTCTCTACCTATCCATTGTGACGGTTATGAAATAAAAAAACGATCAAACTCATAAAGTTAGCGAAATCGTTACCGATAACAGCGATCGTCTGAGAAATAATCACATCGATGGAGAAAATATGTTCTTACATGACGTAAAGATCGGCACGAAATTATTTCTGGCGTTTGGATTCTTTATTGTCCTGATGGCGATCAGCGCGAGCCTGTCTCTGCTGAGTCTGAACCGGGCTAGTAACGGGATGCAATCCATTATTACCAGTGATTATCCGACCACGGTAAAAGCGAACCAGTTAATCGATAACTTCCAGGAATTTATTAGCACGCAACAGCTGATGCTGCTGGATGAGCAGGGTACCTACACGGGGCAATCTCAGCAGCGCCTGAAAGAGATCAGCGAGCACATCACGGTGATCCTCGGCGAGCTGAACAACGCGCTGCAGGATCAAAAGTCTCAGCAGGTGCTGGCGGATATCCGCAGCGTGCGCCAGCAGTATCTGGACTCGCGCTACCGCATTTTGCAGGCGGTGCAGAACAACAATCGTGCGGGCGCTATTCAGGAGATGATGACCACCACCCTCGCCGTGCAGCAGGCTTATAAAGCGAAGGTGAAGGAGCTGATTACGATTCAAAACAGCGAGATGCAGAGTGCAGGGGCGCAGGTAGAAGGAGATTTTAGGTCTAACCGCCTGCTGCTGATCCTGATCACGCTCTTTAGCGTCGTGGCAGGCAGCCTGATTGGCTGGTTTATCGTGCGCGCTATCACACGTCCGCTCGGCGAGGCGGTGCATTTTGCAAAAGCCATTTCAGAGGGCGATCTGACGGGAAGCATCACGCCGCACGGCAAAGACGAAACGGGTCTGCTGCTGCATGCGCTGATGGAGATGAAGACGCGACTGTTGGACATTGTGCAGCAGGTGCAAACCGGCTCGGAGAATATCTCCAGCGCAGCCGCGCAGATTGTCGCCGGGAACCAGGATTTGGCCGCGCGCACGGAAGAGCAGGCAAGTTCTGTCGAACAGACCGCTGCCTCGATGGAGCAGATCACAGCGACGGTGAAAAATACTGCCTCGCATACCGGGGAAGCGACCAACCTTTCGGCCGATGCCGCCACGGTGGTCAAAAACAACGGTGAGATGATGAAGCAGGTGACCAGCAAAATGCGCCTGATTAACGAAACATCGAACCGGATGTCCGACATTATCGACCTGATCGACGCCATTGCGTTCCAGACCAACATTCTGGCGCTGAACGCGGCGGTGGAAGCGGCGCGCGCCGGCGAGCACGGACGCGGCTTTGCGGTGGTGGCCGGTGAGGTTCGCCAGCTTGCCCAGAAGAGCGCGTCGTCTGCCAGCGAAATCCGGGAGCTGATTGAGAGCTCCACCAGCCAGACCCAGGACGGGATGAACCTTGTCGAAAAAGCGAGTGGGCTGATCAACGGGATGGTGGGCAACGTGGAGGAGATGGACGTGATTCTGCGGGAAATTCGCCAGGCCAGCCACGAGCAGACGGAAGGTATCTCGCAGATTAACAGCGCGATTGGCCTGATTGATGCCACCACCCAGCAGAACTCCGCGCTGGTGGAAGAGTCTGTGGCTGCGGCGGCATCGCTTAACGAACAGGCGATGCACCTGAAAGAGCTGGTACGCGTCTTCCGCGTGAGCGAGCACGCACCGGCTTAATCCAGCTGGGAGATCTCCAGCGCCGCGCGGTCAATCACGCCGATAATCTGCTTAAGCTGCGCGTCGCTGAGCTCTCCCTGGTTCACCTTCAGGTCTAACACCGCTTTGAAGTTATCCAGCGCCCGCTTCATCTGCGGGTTTTTGCGCAGCTGAAAACCGACGCTGCGCGCTTTGATACGCACCTGGATCTGTTCCAGCTGTTCCCGGTTTTCATCCAGCCAGCGCTGTCCTTCTGCGGTAATCGCAATGCGCTTACGTCCGCTCTCTTCTTCCGTAATGGTGATAAAGGTCTGATCCTGAAGATAATCCAGGGTTGGGTAGATGACGCCTGGGCTCGGGGTGTAATTCCCCTGGGTCAGGTTTTCAATCTCTTTGATCAGTTCGTAGCCGTGGCTCGCGCTACGGGTCAGGATATCCAGAATCACCAGCCGCAGATCGCCGTGGCCGAAAAAGCGCGGTCGGCGCCCGCCGCTGTCGTGTTCGTGTCGCATAACAGGTCCTTTAATTTGATATATCTAAACTATATCTAAGATATATTCAGATGCAATCTAAAAGATCTTGCATTTTTCATTATTAGTAATCATTATCATTTGAAAATTGATTTAGATATATCGTATTCACCAGCAAAGGGTCTAAAAATGGCATCTACCCGTTATCCACAGCGTGTTCGTAATGACCTGCGTTTTCGCGAGCTGACGGTGCTCCGCGTTGAGCGCGCCAGCGCGGGTTTCCAGCGCATTGTTTTAGGCGGCGAGGCGCTGGAGGGCTTTAGCTCCCGCGGTTTCGACGACCATACCAAGGTCTTTTTCCCGGCACCCGGGATGACGTTTACGCCGCCGGTGGTCACCGATGAAGGCATCGACTGGGGCGACGGCGTGCGTCCGCAGGCGCGCGACTATACGCCGCTCTACGATGAGGCAAATCATGAGCTGGTTCTCGATTTCTTCATTCATGACGGCGGCATTGCCAGCAGCTGGGCGGTCGAGGCGAAAGCGGGCGACACGCTGACCATCGGCGGCCCGCGCGGTTCGCTGGTGGTGCCGGACGATTACGCCTGGCAGCTGTACGTGTGCGATGAATCCGGTATGCCCGCGCTGCGTCGACGTTTAGAAAGCATTGCTAAACTGCCGGTTCGCCCGGAGGTTCATGTGGTCGTGACGGTCGGGGACGAATCTTATAAAGACTATCTGGCGCACCTGAGCGGGTTCAATATCACCTGGGTGGTGGGCCACAACGCGCAGGCGGTTGCAGACCACCTGGCGGCGCTGACCGTTCCGGGGGAAGACTACTTCATCTGGTTGACCGGAGAAGGGAAGGTGGTGAAAACGCTGAGCCGTCAGTTTGAAACCGACGCGATTGACCCGCAGCTGGTGCGTGCCAGCGCATACTGGCACGCCAAATAATCAGGCGGCGGAATCCAGCTGCGCTTCGTTCACCTGATGTTCGAGCGAGGCGCGGACCTCGTGCAGCGCTTTCTCCTGCTGAGCGAAGTACGCTTCCATATTGTTGAGCGACGAGACCAGCAGCCAGGACTCCTCTTTCTCCAGTTCCGCCAGCTCGTTCACTAAAATGTCGATTTGCTCGCGGACCTGCGCCATTTTTTTGCGGATACGTTCCAGATCGTTCAGCCTGTCGCTGGCCATCAATGGCTCGAAGCCCTGTTGCAGACGGGCCACCAGCGAGCGAATGGCTTTCACATCGCCGCGCTGCTTCGCCTGGTTTAGCTGCACCATCATGCTGTTGGCTTCTTCTTTCAGATCGTCCGCCACCAGATCCGGGTGGCAGAGCTTGCTCGCCTGCCGCCAGAGACGCTTGAGTTCGTTCTGGTCTTCTTCCGAAAGATGCTTACCTTTGCGCAGCCGCACTTCGGCATCATGATGCTGCTCGCGATACTTGTCGTACTCTTCGTTCGCCTCGTCGCGCGCCTGACGCGCAGGCTCCTCTTCGCGCGTTAAGCCGCTCTCCAGCTCCAGCGCTTCGGCCAGCAGGTTGGCAATCAGATTGCTTTGCTGTTCCAGATGCTTACGCGCCTCAGCGGCCTGTACGGAATCGGCCGGGAGATCGCGCCAGCGCTGGGTGAGCGTCGCCAGCACCTCTACCGCCTGCGCCATATAGTGCTGGCAGCGACGGTAATCTTCCTCGCGACGACGCGCTTCCGCCTGCTGACGACGCAGGTTTAGCTCCGCCAGGGTTTTACGCAGGGCGAGGATCTGCTGCATCAGCGGCCCAAGGCGGGAAAAATAGAGATCGTTAAACTCATCAAGCTGCTGCACGCGGGCGTTGCGGCGGTCAATCAGATCGCGCAGACGCTCTTCCAGCGCCTTCAGCTCCAGCTTGCTGGCGGCCACCTGCGGGTCGCGCCACGGGGTGACGGCGCGCTGGCCCTGCAGCCAGGCGGTAATGGCCGCCATGGCCGCGGTGTAGTTCTTCTCCTCAAGCGCCACGACGATTGCCTGTAGCTCATCGTCAAACGCTTCATTTTTCAGGCGTGTCAGCTGGCTCTGGATGATGTCGTCATCTTCCAGTTCAATGGCATTTTTAATGATTTCTAGCCGTTTGATCGGTGTGCTCATGATGCCTTTCGCTTTGGCGCTTAAGTATTTGAGTTAAGGTTAGTTGTTGTAAAAGCTACAGGAAATAATACACACGGATGATGATCGGCGCGATGGGGGATTTCTTTAGTTTTGCAGTTTGTGACGTGGGGAAGTGAGCAGGAGCCTGTAAGGTGGAGGGTGAGGATAGCTCCGTTTCCTGCTCTACCTGTGAAACCATTCTTGGCTATGGGCTTTGCAGTTCCTTCAACGCGCCTTGTGCGGCATTCTCAATCTGATTGCAGAACGCTTTACCGCCTTCGGGACAGCTATCCGTGGCGTTTCTCACGACTTTATCGAGCTCGCGATCGTTCGTGGTCGTATCGATGTGATTAATCATCCATGACTCAAAAGCGCGATCGTTTACAGATAGCTGCATGAGTTGATGGGAGGTCTTCCAGTTGTTGGCTAACAGCCCGACAATAGTCGCTGATATCCCTTCTGCGATATATCCCTCATCACACTGTCTGTAATTTTTGTAAAAAGAATGGATGCCTTGCCAGTCCTGAATGGCAGAGGCTGCGTTATCTGCCTTGTCCATTTCTTCAACAGAAGTACAGTCATTTGCATAAGCCACGTGCGATATCACTAACATAATCAAAAACAGCTGCATCGTTTTCATATCAAGTTCATTCCCGGTGGGATATAGATATTTTCAAATTTCTGCGTCGCACTCATAGCCGAGCAGCCGCTGTTATTTGATACGGTGATGGTTGAAAGGGAGGATTTAGCCATGTGCTCTTTTATTTTTGGATAAACTGGAGTGATATGTAGTTTATTATTTAATGGTTCAAAGATTAAGCGCTCAGAAGAGCGCTTGTTATAATATGATGCTAACGTTTTGAGTCCTTATCCTTTTCTTGCTTAACCTCATTGATTACATCGAGCATATTGCTTAAGCATTCTCTTGCTGGGGAGCCCGCTTTCTCCAATGCTGGTTTAGCCTTTGCTAAATAGGTTTCAACCTCCGCATTAGTGCTGTGTATCATCATCGGTATGCTACATATCAAAGTGGTTCCAAACCGTTGCTGTAAAGGGTCTGGGTTCAACTCAAATTGATTGGTGACATTCAGCACTAATTCTGGGGCGCGGATAAGCGCCATGCTGATGGCGGTCGCCAACTGTTCAGCATGCTCGTCATCCAGATTATCACCAGTGCTTTTAATCTTCGCTGGTAATGCCTGAATAGCTGCCATGTCAGCGCTGGACACCAGCTTAATATAGGTTATCCAGTCACTCTCTGACGCTATACAGGAAGCCGTAAGAATGCAGGTAATTAGAGAAAACACGTACTTTTTCAACGAACTACCTCAAGCGTACGATCTGACGAAAGAATTATTTTAGAGCGAATGTGAGGTCCCATGATAATGCAGCCCTCTGATGCAAAACCAGGAATGGCTGGTGCCTTTTTCTCACCATGGATGCGAAACAGCGATCGCCCATAGCTCTCACCAGAGGTTTGTTTGAGGTTAATTGTCATTGGCCCCCTTGAGGATGTATGGCCTCCTATGCGATACGTTCCGCGTGGTAATGGTCCCATCCCCTTAACGTGCTGACGGTCTGGATTATTTTTGTTTGTCAGGTTTCCGGAATACCCTGTGCCAATAAGTTTACCTTTATGCCACAGTTCACCGGTACTTTGGTAGTAGGTCCATGCCATGAGCTATTCCCCTTATGCCGCGCTGCGTTCTTTCCAGCTATCGGAATGGACAATGTTACCGTCCAGATATTTCCATGTTATTTTTTCATATGTCATTTCTATGGCTTCCATATGATCATAATGTGTGAAGTCGGGATCCTTCACATCTTCCATATAAGGCACAATGCAGGTAATACGTGCATTTTCCATAAAAATATTAAAATATTCTTCTTCCTGCCCTGCGTGGTTGATTCGATAAAATTTTAGCTCAGCAGATTTAAGAACGCTTCCCGTACTAACGATCTGATAAAGGTAAGGACTTGAGACGTCTTGCGCTTTTGTAAAAACAAAGGGAGAATGTTGGCGTGTGGCTGTTATTTTTCCGGAGTAATCATCTGTAGGTATCTCTACGCCGTGTGACAGTCCGGTTATTTCAATGCTACCTTCGCGTCTATGTACATCAACGCTACCTTTTAACTGTTTCCCTTCTTCGCTGTAAAGCCAGAGATAAACTGGTATAGCCATTCTGGTTAACTCCATTTATTTAATTAATTTCTCTGACCTTACTCCTTCATGATTTTTCTGTTTGTAATATTTCGTGTCACTACAGTTACATGCATTCATTGGTTGAATGAAGTAATAAAAAATATAATTTCAAAATATATATTTTTTTATGAGTGTTATAAGCCTGATTAAACAAGAACAGAGAAGCGAATTATACGGACATATAATTCGCTTCTCTGTATCGGTTTATCTTGCGGCAGATCCACAGCCACGAGGGGGGGATGAAACATCCTCAGCTTACTTCGCTATAGATCCCCACCACACGCCCTACCGTTTTAATCTCGTCGATACCGCACTCAAACGGAACCTTGCCGCCCGCCACGTGAAGTTTTTTACCCGGCAGCAGCGTCAGGTCGCGGATGCTGGCGGTGCCTTCAATCTCAACCAGCCACAGGCCGTCGGTTAACGATGCGTCTTTTTCGATAAAGTGCAGCTTCCCCTCCGCCCGGACGGCGATGCCGCGCGCCAGCGGTTTGCTAAAGAAAGCAGAGTCGATACTCAAAATGGAATTTTCTTCCAGTCTCCCGTCACTGAGTGTGAATGTCGAAACTGAAACGGGATCGCCCGGCACGGGGTGACCTTCAAACTGCGCCCCTTGGCCGGTCATCAGCCAGCGAAGGCTCGCGCCGGTGTCCAGCGCGCACTGAACCGCAAAGTCGTAAGAGACGGTACCGCGCGCGTAGCGGTTCTGAAGCGAGCTGGCGGCGATATTAAAGTGCCGGGCCAGCTGGATTTTCTGCGTGAAACCATATACCTGACAGATTCTATCGAGTAACTCTTCATTATTCACTTGAGAATCTAAGATCAAAATATATTCCTTTGGGTGTTTACTAATACTCAATTGGGTATTAATATCATTACAAATTCGCGCAATCAGCGGCAGACGTTGGCAAACAGAGGCTAATGATTGCAGACAGTATCAAAATGGGAATCATGCAGCATGGCTTCTGAAATCGCAATCATCAAACGGTGGAAAAAACCGTGCTACACCCGTTTTCAGCACATTAGCGTGCGTGAATTTATGCGAGGGGTGATATGGCGATAGAAGCTGCCCGTGCAAGGGTTCCACTTAGCGTGGGAGCGCGTCTTAACGGGCTTAACCACGTCGCTGAACTGCGCGCCCGATACGGGAGCGATAGCGGAAAAGAGCTGGCGCGGTTTATGGCCGAGCTGCGCGATAAGCGCGATCCCTGTTTTGAGGAGAACTGCAGGGCGCTGGCCGCCCTCTTTTTCCTGGCGAGATTGCCCGTCGCCCGGCATGAGTGCGATATCAGCGAGCTGACGACCGAAGAGAAACGGGCGCTGATTAACGCCATGAACCATTTTCGTGCTGTTGTGAGTTTATTTCCTGAACGGCTGACCATGCCGATATAACCCAACCCAAAAACTAATGGCGTAAACCCGCCGGGCATCCTTTTGCCTGAATTTAAGGAGAACGCGTGATGCGAAACAGTGAAAACCGCCCTTATCCGATCGGAAGTGAAGAACTGAAACGCCTGCTGGCAGAGGCAAAAACGGAGGAACGATGCGCGCGAGCCCTCGCGGTCTCCCTGCGCCTGGAGGCGCTGGCGAGCCATATCTACAAAACCAGTATGAGCGGAGAGGACGTTGCCGAACTGCTGTGCCACGAAGCGGCTCGCTACGAGCGTGAATCCCAGGAGTTGCACTGATGGCCGATTTTATCGATCTTGCCCAGGCGCGCGAGCAGGAAGACAGAGAGCGCCACATTAATAGCGCCCGCAGACGACCCGCATCGCCTTCGCGTTTCTTCTGCGAGGAGTGTGAGGCTCCAATACCGCAGGCGCGCCGTATGGCGGTGCCCGGCGTAGCCCTGTGCGTAACCTGCCAGGAGATCGCAGAGATGAAAAATAAACACGTCCGGGGAGGATGAGTTGGCGACGTCATTTGCTTATCCGTGGAATGCCCCACGGTCGGCCATTGCCAGCCCTTATCTCACCCATGCCCAACAGCAGTGCCGCGATCGCTTCTTCGCGGCGCTGAAGCAGGCAAGAATGGCTCTTTCACAGCAGCCTGACTGCGTGCGTTTTGAGGTCTGGCGCGCGGTTGACGCCCTCGAACAGCATCGTGGCAGCCCGCAGGCTAACGCCTTTTTGATCCGCTTCTGCAAAAGAATGTTACCTCGCCTGCGGCGGGTCTCTGAACGCTATGCCTGCGCAGGTTTGCATGAAGCAGTCTCCCGAGCCGTGTTTGACGGCCATTTCGATACCCAGCTTCTGCAGTACCTTGCCTCGCGAATGGTCGAACTGGTTGCCCGCTATAACCGTCTGCCGGATATGTCCCGCGCGGACATCGACCTGCTGGCCGCCGATATCGCCAGCTTTATTCGCGGCGAGCTGGCGAATATTAACGATGCTGAGATGGGCGAATACCAGACGCTGTACGTCTGGTATCAGCGCGCCGGACTGATCGCCCGGCAGTTCAACGTGTCGCCTCCGCACTGGGAGCGCGTGTCGAAGACGTGTTTCGACAAAGATGACGTTGCCGCGGCGGTGATACGCATGTTTTCCGAGGCGTGGTGGCGCGGACGTCTGCGTCGGGTCGCGGCTGCCTGGCGCGAGCATTTGCAGATTGCCCTCGGCAACGTCAGCAAACGGAGAACGGCGTATGCGAGCAAACGCTGCGTGACCGAGTGGCGCGAGCAGAAGCGCCGCACCCGCGAATTTCTCAAGGGCATGGAGCTGGAAGATGAAGAGGGCAACCGCATTAGCCTGATTGAAAAATTCGATAGCTCGGTGGCCAACCCGGCGATACGACGCTGTGAACTGATGACCCGCATTCGCGGGTTTGAAAATATCTGTGAGGCGCTGGGCTATGTGGGCGAGTTCTATACCTTAACCGCGCCCGCGCAGTATCACGCGACGCTGAAATCAGGTTACCCCAACGCGAAGTGGAACGGGGCCAGTCCGGCGGAGACGCAAGGCTACCTCACCCGGCTGTGGGCGCGCATCCGCGCAAAGCTCCACCGTGATGGGATCCGTATTTTCGGTATCCGCGTTGCGGAACCCCATCATGACGGTACGCCCCACTGGCACATGCTGATGTTTATGCTGCCGGAAGATGTCGAATGTGTTCGCCGGATTCTCGGGGACTACGCGCGGCAGGAGGATGCCGCTGAGCTGCAGAGCGAAAGCGCCAGACAGGCGCGCTTTCACGCGGACGCGATCGATCCGCAGAAAGGCAGTGCTACCGGCTATATTGCCAAATACATCTCAAAGAATATCGACGGCTATGCGCTCGATGGCGAGACCGATAGCGAAAGCGGCGGGCTGCTGAAGGAGACGGCGTCCGCCGTGTCGGCCTGGGCGGGGCGCTGGCACATTCGCCAGTTTCAGTTTATCGGCGGCGCGCCGGTAACGGTCTACCGCGAGCTGCGACGTCTGGCGGATCCCGAGGCCGCGCGCGGTCTGAGCGTCGAGTTTGCTGCCGTCCATGAGGCTGCCGACGCCGGCGACTGGGCGGGATACGTTACTGCACAGGGCGGCCCGTTTGTGCGTCGCGATGATTTACAGGTGCGCACCCTGTATGAGCCGGGCGCCGGGTTTAACCAGTACGGCGAGGAAACGGTCCGCATCCGCGGCGTGTACGATTCTGCCGTTGGCGCGGGCAGCCCAATTATAACCCGACTCACGCAGTGGAAAATTGTGCCAAAGCGGGCCGCGGATCTTAAGGACGCACCTGTATCCTCTCGGAGTTCTGTCAATAACTGTACGCAGACCGATCTTTCTCAACCCCTCAGCAGGCGTGCGAGGCGGGCGTTAACCGAACGCATCAAATTCATCCGCCCTGGCGCGTCGTCGCCCATCGTCTTCGCGAGCGACCCGCAGAACGGGGTTCCGGAGAAGGTGATCGATGAGATACGGCTCGCCACCGGAATCGCCATCAGCCGTGGAGAGGCCCTGCATCTTATGGCTGGCGGCGTTAGCCGCTTTAACGACAAATGGTGCAGAGGCGCAGCTGACGGATCGCTCTTTCCGGCAGCGCGTTCTTATCAGCACAAGGCGCGGAAAATCCTTGAACGTATTGGCTATTTAACGGATCTCTTTGCTCAGAGAGCCCGCTAATCTCCATCCATATCATGTACATACCGTGAAGGGTTCTGATTTTTCGCTTCACTCTTTTTATGAATACGTGCTACTGTATGTTTATACAGTATCTCGTGGTGGAGGTTGTGTGGACAGAGAGTTGAACGAGCAGGTCATGATTGAACGCGTCGAGATGATTGCGCGACTGACGACAGAAGGAACATGTCAGGAAAGAGATCGTGAGATTGCCCTGAATTTGATTGCTGAGATTGCGCGGGGAAATTTAATCAAGAACAACGCATTTACCGTTGTTTTCTCAGCATCGCCTGTTCCGGAACGAATCAAAAAAGAGGGTAACGTTCGGGTGAACATTACGCTCGATAAAGATCAGCAGATTGGCCATGCCGTCGTTGAAGCCTTTCAGTGCGAACTGACCCGCAGAATACGATCCCTGTTTCCGTCATCGCGGGTGAGCGTGAAAATAGGATCGGTGACGGGAGTCGAGCTCCAGGGGCTTGAAGGAGAGGCCGATCGCGAAATGCTGGATAATATTCTCCGGGAAGTCTGGGAAGACGAGAGCTGGCGTTAGCCCAGCGTCATAGCCCGAACGTACACCCTCATTCAGATTTTGCGCTTTCGTCGACCCACGCTTCGCTGCTTGTGGACGGTCTGTTGTGTCCGAGATTGTCCATCCGTCAGCGATAGCGAAAAGACCGCCGGCCCGGGAAACTCTACAGTACCTGGTAACCGGATGTTGGGAGCGTCTGATGAAGATCTATGCAATGCAGGGGGACACGCTTGATGCCGTTTGCGCCCGCTATTATGGGCGCACGGCTGGCGTCGTAGAAGCCGTTCTGAAGGCCAATCCTGGCCTCGCGGAGTTAGGCGTTATTTTGCCTCACGGCACGCCGGTAGAGATGCCGGAGGTGAATAGCGCCCCCACCAAAGAATCCGTAAACCTATGGGACTGAGCCTGGAGAAAATCACCACGGTGATCGCCTACTGGCTGGCCGTGGCGCTGGCCTGGTTCGGGGCGATGTCTCCTGAAAAGGTTGCGCTGTACGTGGGGAGCCTTTGCGCCATTTTTACCGCGCTGACGAATTACTGGTTTAAGCGCAAAACCTGGCGCTACCTCCAGTCTCTGGGCCTCGATAAGAAGAGCATTCGTGAACTCAATCATTAAGCGTTGCAGCGTCGCCGGCGTGCTGGCCCTGGCGGTGCTGATGCCTGACTTTCGATTACTAAAAACCTCCCCGGAGGGGCTGGCGCTGATTGCCGATCTCGAAGGATGTCGCCTCTCGCCCTACCGGTGCAGCGCTGGCGTATGGACGTCAGGCATTGGTCACACGGCAAACGTCGTGCCGACGCGGGACATTACCGAGCGTGAGGCCGCGGTAAATCTGGTCGCTGATGTGCTCAACGTTGAGCGTCGTCTGGCGGCGTGCGCGCCGGTGGAGATGCCGCCGCGGGTCTACGACGCGCTGGTGAGTTTTTCCTTTAACGTCGGCGCAGGCGCCGCCTGCCGTTCGACTCTGGTCTCCTTTATCAAACGTAAACAGTGGTCACAGGCGTGCGGGCAGCTTACCCGCTGGGTGTACGTCAACGGCGTCAAAAATACCGGGCTGGAAAACCGTCGTGTCCGCGAGCAGGCCTGGTGCATGAAGGGGCTGCCATGAGAGTCCTCATGCTGATGCTGGCCGGACTGCTGGCGATCGCGCTGTGGCTTCGTCATGACAACCAGACCCTGTCCCGTTCTTTAGCCACGGCCAACCGGGTCGCCAGCGAGCAAAAAACGGCCCTCGCCACGCTTAACCAGCAGCTGTCCCTGT
>NZ_QPFW01000172.1:0-19913 GCF_008122455.1 Enterobacter sp. C6 | reverse complement strand
GCAGCAGCTCGGTGACGGTACGCTCCAGCGCCACGCCGAAGTCCGGGTGCGCGCCGAAGGAGGCGAAGCAGGTGCCGTTGGTTGGGTTAAACAGCACGACGCAGATAACCGGGTACTTACCGCCCAGAGAGCCGTCATAGGCAAAGATTGGGAAACCTTCTGCTTCCAGTTTGGCGATGGATTCCACCACGCCCGGGTAGCGCGCCAGCACCTCTGCCGGAATTTCAGGCAGGCTGATAGATTCAGCGATGATGCGGTTTTTGATGTGGCGTTCAAAGACTTCAGACAGACCCTGAACGCGCGCTTCATTGCGGGTATTACCGGCGGACATACCGTTGGACACATACAGGTTGCCGACGATGTTCATCGGGATATAAACGGTCTGCTCGTCAGACTGACGGGTAAACGGCAGGGCGCAGATACCGCGATCCTCGTTACCGGACTGCAGATCGATCAGCATGCTGGCGGTCAGTTCGTTGTCCGGATCGTAGAAGGCACGCAGGCGCGCGTCGAGAATACCTTTCGGCAGTTCGTCATCTTCGGTCAGCGGGAACCATTTTTCATTTGGATAGTGAACGAACGGGCCGTTAGCGATGGTCTCGCCCAGCCAGAAGTCAGCGAAGAAATAGTTGGTGGACAGACGCTCAAAATACTCACCCAGCGCGGAGGCCAGTGCCGCTTTTTTTGTCGCGCCTTTACCGTTGGTAAAGCACAGGGCACACTCTTTGTCGCGAATATGCACTGACCAGACATGAGGCACCGGATTGAGCCAGGAGGCTTCTTCGATGTTAAAACCCAGGTCGGTCAGTTTCTGCTGGAAGCGAGCGATGGAATCTTCCAGGGCGGCGTCTTTGCCGGGGATAAACGTTTGAGTCATGGCGGTCACTTTTATCGTACGTAAAGCGCGCAATGATACGGGTTTTGCGTGACGGGTGCTATCTTCGGCGAAAATAAATGGCTGGACTATGCTTAGTGGCAGTAACTGACTGTTAAGGCATAGAAAAATGAAAGCATTTGATCTCCAGCGGATGGCGTTTGATAAAGTTCCTCCTGAATTTCTGGGCGAAGTGGCGCTGCGTAGCCTGTATACCTTCGTACTTGTCTTCCTGTTTCTTAAAATCACCGGCCGTCGCGGCGTAAGGCAGATGTCGCTCTTTGAGGTGTTGATTATTCTGACGCTGGGTTCAGCGGCGGGGGACGTCGCCTTCTATGATGATGTGCCGATGGTGCCGGTGTTTATCGTTTTTGTCTCACTGGCGCTACTTTACCGTCTTGTCATGTGGCTGATGTCGAAAAGTGAAAAGCTGGAAGATCTGCTTGAAGGGAAGCCGGTCGTTATCGTCGAGGACGGACAGCTGGCCTGGGAAAATGTACAAAGCGCCAATATGACCGAGTTTGAGTTCTTTATGGAGCTACGCCTGAATAGCGTTGAACAGCTCGGGCAGGTGCGTCTGGCGATCATGGAAACTAACGGGCAGATCAGCGTCTATTACTATTCTGACGACGAGGTGAAGCCGGGGCTGTGTATCCTGCCGGATATGCTCATTGAGCGTTTCAGAACGGTGCCTGAATCAGGCGAGTATGCTTGCGTAAGATGTAGCCATGTTGTGGCGATGCAGCCGGGGGATCGTCAATTATGCCCTCGCTGTGCAAATCCGGAATGGACGAAGGTTAGCCGGGCCAAACGCATCACCTGACAGCCATTTTGTCGGTTTTGTCTTAACGAGGCGGCAGATTGTTTTGTGTGACGCGGGGCACATTTCACGGGTCATAAGTTTTAGACATTGCGGCGCGTGTCACTGAATGATAAAACCGATATCCACAGTTATAACTTATGGCTTTTAGCGTGGTGAGGGGAAATGGCTCAAGTCTTTAATTTCAGTTCAGGTCCGGCAATGTTACCGGCAGACGTGCTTAAACAGGCTCAACAGGAACTTTGTGACTGGAACGGTCTCGGTACGTCGGTGATGGAAATCAGCCACCGGGGTAAAGAGTTTATTCAGGTGGCGGAAGAGGCAGAAAAGGATTTTCGCGATCTGCTGAATATTCCCTCGAACTACAAAGTATTGTTCTGTCACGGCGGTGGACGCGGCCAGTTTGCGGGTATTCCGCTGAATATCCTCGGTGACAAAACGACGGCTGACTACGTTGATGCGGGTTACTGGGCAGCAAGCGCCATTAAAGAAGCGCATAAATACTGCACGCCGAATGTGATCGACGCCAAAGTGACCGTTGACGGTCTGCGCGCCGTGAAGCCAATGCGCGAGTGGCAGCTTTCTGATAATGCAGCGTATCTGCACTACTGCCCGAACGAAACCATTGACGGGATTGCCATCGACGAGACGCCAGACTTCGGCAGCGATGTCGTGGTTGCCGCTGACTTCTCCTCCACCATTCTGTCTGCGCCAATTGACGTCAGCCGTTATGGCGTGATCTACGCGGGCGCACAGAAAAATATCGGCCCTGCAGGCCTGACGATTGTTATCGTGCGTGAAGACCTGCTGGGTAAAGCACATACATCCTGCCCGTCGATTCTCGATTACACCGTGCTGAACGATAACGATTCTATGTTCAACACCCCACCCACGTTTGCCTGGTATCTCTCCGGCCTGGTCTTCAAATGGCTGAAGCAAAACGGCGGCGTGGCGCAGATGGACAAGGTGAATCAGCAGAAAGCTGAACTGCTGTATGGCGTGATCGACAAGAGCGATTTCTACCGCAACGATGTAGCGAACGCTAACCGTTCCCGCATGAATGTACCGTTCCAGCTGGCGGACAGCAACCTGGACAAAGTGTTCCTGGAAGAGTCCTTCGCTGCAGGTCTGCACGCGCTCAAAGGTCACCGTGTCGTGGGCGGCATGCGTGCCTCCATCTATAACGCGATGCCGCTGGAAGGCGTTAAAGCCCTGACGGATTTCATGATCGACTTCGAACGTCGTCACGGTTAATTTGCTGTTTTTCACCCCCGCAGCGCCCCTGCGGGGTTTTTATTATGTTGAGTTGAGAGTTTAGTTTTCATGGAATCCCTGACGTTACAACCTATCGCGCGGGTAGATGGCACCATCAATCTGCCTGGTTCAAAAAGTGTCTCGAACCGCGCTCTGCTGCTGGCAGCTCTGGCAAACGGCACCACCGTCCTCACAAACCTGCTGGACAGCGATGACGTGCGCCATATGCTCAATGCGCTGAAAGCGTTGGGCGTTCATTACACTCTCTCCGACGATCGTACCCGCTGCGAAGTGACCGGCAACGGCGGCGCGCTGCGCTCGGGTGAAGAGCTTGAGCTTTTTCTGGGCAACGCGGGTACCGCTATGCGCCCGCTGGCGGCGGCCCTGTGCCTGGGAAGCAACAATATTGTGCTGACCGGCGAGCCGCGCATGAAAGAGCGCCCGATTGGTCACCTGGTGGATGCCCTGCGTCAGGGCGGCGCGCAGATTGACTATCTGGAGCAGGAAAACTATCCGCCACTGCGTCTGCGCGGCGGTTTTACCGGAGGTCACGTCGAGGTTGACGGCAGCGTCTCCAGCCAGTTCCTGACGGCACTGCTGATGACCGCGCCGCTGGCCCCGCAGGATACAGTTATCACGATTAAAGGCGAGCTGGTCTCCAAACCGTACATTGATATCACGCTGCACCTGATGAAAACTTTCGGCGTTGAGGTGGAAAACCAGTCTTATCAGCGCTTCGTGGTGCGCGGGGCACAGCAGTACCAGTCTCCGGGCAACTACCTGGTTGAAGGGGATGCGTCATCCGCGTCCTACTTCCTGGCCGCAGGTGCGATTAAAGGCGGAACGGTAAAAGTGACCGGTATTGGCCGTAACAGCGTGCAGGGCGACATCCGTTTTGCGGACGTGCTGGAAAAAATGGGCGCCATTGTCACCTGGGGCGATGACTTTATCTCCTGTACCCACGGTGAGCTGAACGCCATCGACATGGACATGAACCATATCCCGGATGCGGCGATGACCATTGCCACGGCGGCGCTGTTCGCCAAAGGCACGACCACGCTGCGTAACATCTACAACTGGCGCGTAAAAGAGACGGACCGCCTGTTCGCGATGGCGACAGAGCTGCGAAAAGTCGGTGCCGAGGTGGAAGAGGGCGAAGACTACATTCGCGTCACGCCTCCTGCAAAACTGCAGTTTGCGGAAATCGGAACCTACAACGATCACCGTATGGCGATGTGCTTCTCGCTGGTGGCGCTGTCAGATACGCCTGTCACGATCCTTGACCCGAAATGTACCGCGAAAACCTTCCCGGACTACTTCGAACAGTTGGCACGCATTAGCACGTTGGCCTGATAACGCCTTGCCGCATCACCCGATGCGGCATTTGCTTACGCTTCATTACGAACACCTCCGCTCATTTCTTCTACACTCTGCTTCAATCATTCCGTAATTTGCACGCAAAGGTAACAGTTGCGCACGTTGGCGCGTATAATGCGCGGCGTTCATGTAAACGGTATGCCTTATTTAAGGAGAAAAAGATGACGGCAATTGCCCCGGTAATCACCATTGATGGGCCGAGTGGCGCAGGGAAAGGGACTCTGTGCAAAGCGATGGCGGAAGCATTGCAATGGCATCTTTTAGATTCGGGAGCAATCTATCGCGTGCTGGCGCTGGCCGCGCTGCATCATCACGTGGATGTCGCGTCTGAAGAGGCGCTGGTTCCGCTGGCTGCGCATCTGGATGTGCGCTTCGTGTCAACCGATGGCAACCTGGAAGTCATCCTTGAAGGGGAAGACGTGAGCGGGGAAATCCGTACTCAGGAAGTGGCGAATGCGGCCTCGCAGGTCGCGGCCTTCCCGCGCGTTCGCGAGGCGCTGTTGCGTCGTCAGCGCGCGTTTCGTGAAGCCCCGGGTCTGATCGCGGACGGACGTGATATGGGAACCGTGGTCTTCCCTGATGCACCTGTGAAAATTTTCCTTGACGCCTCTTCGGAAGAACGTGCGCAACGCCGCATGCTTCAGTTGCAGGAAAAGGGGTTTAGTGTTAACTTTGATCGCCTTTTATCCGAGATAAAAGAGCGCGATGACCGCGATCGTAACCGCGCCGTCGCCCCACTTGTTCCAGCAGAAGATGCATTAGTTCTGGATTCAACCAGTTTAACTATTGAGCAAGTGATTGAAAAAGCGCTACAATATGCGCGCCAAAAACTGGCACTCGCGTAATCGCGACCGATTTAGCAGTACCCCCGCTGCAAGGGATTGACGGCGGGTATGTGAAACAACCCCATCCGGCACGGAGCCAGGTGGACGTTAATATTAACCTGAAGATTAAACATGACTGAATCTTTTGCTCAACTGTTTGAAGAATCCTTAAAAGAAATCGAAACCCGCCCGGGTTCCATCGTTCGCGGTGTTGTTGTTGCTATCGACAAAGACGTAGTACTGGTTGACGCCGGTCTGAAATCTGAGTCCGCCATTCCGGCAGAGCAGTTCAAAAACGCCCAGGGCGAGCTGGAAATCCAGGTTGGCGACGAAGTTGACGTTGCTCTGGACGCAGTAGAAGACGGCTTCGGTGAAACCCTGCTTTCTCGTGAGAAAGCGAAACGTCACGAAGCATGGATCACGCTGGAAAAAGCTTACGAAGAAGCTGAAACTGTGGTCGGTGTTATCAACGGCAAAGTTAAAGGTGGCTTCACTGTTGAGCTGAATGGTATTCGTGCGTTCCTGCCAGGTTCTCTGGTAGACGTTCGTCCAGTTCGTGACACTCTGCACCTGGAAGGCAAAGAGCTTGAGTTCAAAGTAATCAAGCTGGACCAGAAGCGTAACAACGTTGTTGTTTCCCGTCGTGCCGTTATCGAATCCGAAAACAGCGCAGAACGCGATCAGCTGCTGGAAAACCTGCAGGAAGGCATGGAAGTCAAAGGTATCGTTAAGAACCTCACTGACTACGGCGCATTCGTTGACCTGGGCGGCGTTGATGGCCTGCTGCACATCACCGACATGGCGTGGAAACGCGTTAAGCACCCAAGCGAAATCGTGAACGTGGGCGACGAAATCACTGTTAAAGTGCTGAAGTTCGACCGCGAGCGTACTCGTGTATCCCTCGGCCTGAAACAGCTGGGCGAAGATCCATGGGTAGCTATCGCTAAGCGTTACCCAGAAGGTACTAAACTGACTGGTCGCGTAACCAACCTGACTGACTACGGCTGCTTCGTTGAAATCGAAGAAGGCGTTGAAGGTCTGGTGCACGTTTCCGAAATGGACTGGACCAACAAAAACATCCACCCATCCAAAGTTGTTAACGTTGGTGATGTAGTGGAAGTGATGGTTCTGGATATCGACGAAGAACGTCGTCGTATCTCCCTGGGCCTGAAGCAGTGCAAAAACAACCCATGGCAGCAGTTCGCGGAAACCCACAACAAGGGCGACCGTGTTGAAGGTAAAATCAAGTCTATCACTGACTTCGGTATCTTCATCGGCCTGGACGGCGGCATCGATGGCCTGGTTCACCTGTCTGACATCTCCTGGAACGTTGCAGGCGAAGAAGCAGTTCGTGAATACAAAAAAGGCGACGAAATCGCTGCAGTTGTTCTGCAGGTTGACGCAGAGCGTGAGCGTATCTCCCTGGGCGTTAAACAGCTCGCAGAAGATCCGTTCAACAACTGGGTTGCACTGAACAAGAAAGGCGCAATCGTAAACGGTAAAGTAACTGCAGTTGACGCTAAAGGCGCAACCGTAGAACTGGCTGACGGCGTTGAAGGTTACCTGCGCGCTTCTGAAGCTTCACGTGACCGCGTTGAAGATGCCACTCTGGTTCTGAACGTAGGCGACGACGTTGAAGCTAAGTTCACCGGTGTTGACCGTAAGAACCGTGCAATCAGCCTGTCTGTTCGTGCTAAAGACGAAGCTGATGAGAAAGATGCAATCGCAACTGTTAACAAACAGGAAGATGCAAACTTCTCTAACAACGCAATGGCTGAAGCTTTCAAAGCAGCTAAAGGCGAGTAATATCAGGTTCTCAGCATCAGTTGCGCTGTAACGCATTTACAGCGCGAAGGATGAGGAGCAAACTTGACAGATTGCAGGATTCGTCCTGTAATCAATAACAAAGGGCGGCTACGGCCGCCCTTGTTTAATGAGCTGTTCAGCTAATTGGTTTGAAAGGAACCGGAGGAATCATGACCAAGTCAGAATTGATTGAAAGACTTGCCAGTCAGCAACCGCATATCCCTGCCAAGGCAGTGGAAGATGCCGTAAAAGAGATGCTGGAGCATATGGCCTCCACTCTTGCCCAGGGCGAGCGCATTGAAATCCGCGGTTTCGGTAGTTTTTCTCTGCACTATCGTGCTCCACGTACCGGGCGTAACCCGAAAACTGGCGATAAAGTCGAGCTGGAAGGTAAGTACGTTCCACACTTTAAGCCGGGTAAAGAACTGCGCGATCGCGCCAATATTTACGGCAACTGAGTTTAGCCAGCCGGTTAAACTGGGTTCGAAAGAAAGCACCTGCGGGTGCTTTTTTTGTCTCTGTCGCTTTCATTCTGAAGGTGCCCCGCATTTTTCGTTTCGTTTTCTGCAACCCGTTAAATACCTTGCTGCGCTTGCTGTAAATCGCATCCTTCACACCTGACGACCCGCTCAACCTGCTTGCATACTGCCACCCTGAAACAGGGAGGTAGCAATGGGAATTCCCGCGCTTAGCGTCTGCGCCATTCTGGCGATAGTTCCGTTACTCTGGTTACCTGAACTGCCATCACCTTACACCGTGTGGGTCATGGTGGCTGGCGGGATAGTGCTTGCTGCATGGCAAAACCATCGAGTGAAGTATGCTGGTATTACGCTGTTATTTTGTGCGTGGGGCATTCTGGCCGCACAGGAGAGCGTCTGGCCGATGCAGCATTTAACAACAGGGGCTGTGCAGGCTGAGGTAGAGCTCACCGCGACCGACGGCGCCACTCTGCATCAGGGAAACATTCGCAGCGTCGATGGCAAGCGCTGGTGGGCCTCCACCGGCGTAACGCTGTATGGCAATTATCTGCCCCAGAAATCGTGCGCCGGTCAGCGCTGGACCATGACGCTCAGGCTCAGGCCTGCCCATGGCGAACTGAACGACGGCGGATATGATTCTCAGCGCAGCGCTTTTGCCCAACATCAAACCCTAAGCGGGCGCTTCACCCGCGCTGAACTCGTCGATGGCCGCTGCAGCCTGCGAGCGCAATACCTGATGTCACTGCAGAACCGACTTTCGGCTTACCGCTGGGGGGCGGTTATCCTCGGACTGGGAATGGGGGAACGTCTGGATGTTCCCCGGGAAATAAAAGACCTGATGCGTGAAACCGGCACGCTGCATTTGATGGCGATTTCGGGTCTGCATATCGCGCTGGCGGCATCCCTCGTCTGGTTACTCGCACGTGGGCTCCAGTTTTTATTACCCAGCCACCGGGTCCACTGGCAGATGCCTCTCCTGGCCGGGTTGTGCTTTGCCGCTTTCTACGCCTGGCTTACCGGTCTGCAACCTCCTGCGCTACGAACGGCCATCGCGCTTGCTGTGCTTGCCATATTGCGGATCGCGGCCCGTCAATGGTCTCCCTGGCAGGTATGGGTGTGCTGTATCGCGGCGATCCTCATAAGCGATCCCCTGGCCGTACTTTCGCAGAGTCTGGCCCTGTCCGCATTTGCCGTCGCCGCGCTGATTTTCTGGTTCCAGTGGCTGCCTCTTCCTGACTGGCACCGGGCACGACGTATACGGCCGCTACTAAACCTGATCCATCTGCAGGTCGGCATGCTGATGCTGCTCATGCCGTTACAGGTCCTGATTTTTCATGGCTTAAGTATCTCCTCCCTGGTCGCGAATCTCTTTGCCGTTCCCCTGGTGACGTTTGTCTCCGTGCCACTGATCCTGCTCGGTATGCTGCTTCATCTGCTGCCGCTGGCGGCACTGGAAAGCGTCGTCTGGTTCGCAGCAGATAAGTCACTAGCGGGGTTGTTCTGGCTCCTCATGCGCCTGCCTGACGGCTGGCAGAATGTCGACCAACGCTGGCAATACATGACATTACTGCCGTGGTTGAGCATCATTGCCTGGCGTTTTCGCGCATGGAAAACCCTTCCTGCCGTTTGTCTTGCAGGAAGCGTCTTACTGGCATTTCCTCTCTGGCGAACGGCAAAAAGCGAGAGCTGGACGCTGCATATGCTGGACGTGGGGCAGGGGCTGGCCATGGTCATTGAACGACAGGGAAAAGCCATTCTTTATGATACCGGACTCGCCTGGCCGGGCGGGGATAGCGCGCAGCGGTTAATTATTCCCTGGCTGCGCTGGCATCACCTGCGGCCTGAAGGCGTAATTCTCAGTCATGAACACCTCGACCATGCGGGAGGCCTCGCATCGTTGCAAAAAACGTGGCCTGACGTGTGGGTAAGAAGCCCCTTGCGCCAGGCGGGACATCGCCCCTGTTTTCGCGGGCAGAGATGGCAATGGCAGGGACTTACCTTCAGCGTCCACTGGCCCCCTGAAAATTACCCGGCTCAGGGAAACAACCGTTCCTGCGTGGTAAAGGTGGGCGACGGCAAGCAGAGCGTGCTGCTAACAGGGGATATTGAAGCACAAGCGGAACAGGCTATGCTTAGCCATTACTGGCGTTATCTGACGTCCACGCTAATCCAGGTGCCTCATCATGGCAGCAACACTTCGTCTTCATTGCCGCTGGTCCAGCGGGTAGAAGGTCAGATCGCCCTGGATTCAGCGGCACGCTATAACGCATGGCGATTCCCGTCGACAAAAGTTGTCCGACGTTATCGAAAAGAGGGGTATATCTGGCATGATACTCCTCATTCTGGACAAATATCGGTGACATTCTCGCAACATCACTGGCAAATCCGGCGCTTGCGAGAACAATATTTACCCGTTTGGTATCATCAGTGGTTTGGCGCGCCCGTCGATAACGGGTAGAATATGCGGCTATTTCAACGAATGCTGGTTTTTTGAATGCATAACGACAAAGATCTCTCCACGTGGCAAACCTTCCGCCGACTCTGGCCGATGATTGCGCCCTTTAAAACAGGCCTGATCGTGGCGGGAGTAGCGTTAATCCTCAACGCAGCCAGCGATACTTTTATGCTATCGCTTCTCAAACCGTTACTGGACGACGGTTTTGGTAAAACGGATCGCTCAGTGTTGCTATGGATGCCTCTGGTGGTTATCGGACTGATGATCTTGCGCGGCATCACCAGCTATATCTCCAGCTACTGTATTTCCTGGGTATCCGGGAAAGTGGTGATGACCATGCGCCGTCGCCTGTTCAGTCACATGATGGGGATGCCGGTCTCATTCTTTGATAAGCAGTCTACCGGGACGCTGCTGTCCCGTATTACCTACGACTCAGAGCAGGTTGCCTCCTCGTCATCAAGCGCACTGATCACCGTCGTGCGTGAGGGCGCGTCGATCATTGGCCTGTTCGCAATGATGTTCTATTACAGCTGGCAGCTGTCAATCATCCTTATCGTGCTGGCGCCGGTGGTTTCTATTGCCATCCGTGTCGTTTCAAAGCGCTTCCGCAATATCAGTAAGAATATGCAGAATACGATGGGACAGGTAACGACCAGCGCGGAACAGATGCTGAAAGGACACAAAGAAGTCCTGATTTTTGGCGGTCAGGAAGTCGAAACCCACCGCTTTGACAAAGTCAGCAATAAAATGCGTCTGCAGGGGATGAAAATGGTCTCGGCCTCTTCCATCTCAGATCCGATTATTCAGCTGATTGCCTCCCTGGCACTGGCATTCGTCCTGTATGCAGCAAGCTTCCCGAGCGTCATGGAGACGCTGACGGCGGGTACCATCACAGTGGTCTTCTCCTCTATGATTGCCCTGATGCGTCCGCTGAAATCACTGACGAACGTCAACGCCCAGTTCCAGCGCGGGATGGCCGCCTGCCAGACGTTGTTCAGCATTCTGGATTCCGAGCAGGAAAAAGACGAAGGTACACGCGAAATTGAGCGCGCCCGTGGCGATGTCGAATTCCGCAACGTTACCTTCGCCTACCCTGGTCGTGAAACGCCGGCGCTGCGTAATATCAATCTGTCCATTCCGGCGGGTAAAACTGTGGCGCTGGTGGGGCGTTCCGGCTCGGGTAAATCGACCATTGCCAGCCTGATCACCCGTTTCTACGATATTAACGAAGGTGAGATCCTGTTAGACGGTCATGACCTGCGGGAATATACCCTGCAGTCGCTGCGTAATCAGGTGGCGCTGGTTTCCCAGAACGTGCACCTGTTCAACGATACCGTGGCTAACAACATTGCCTATGCGCGCACGGATGAGTACAGCCGCGAGCAGATTGAGAACGCCGCGCGGATGGCCTACGCAATGGACTTTATCAACAAGATGGATAACGGTCTGGATACGATAATCGGTGAGAATGGGGTACTGCTCTCCGGTGGTCAGCGTCAGCGTATCGCCATTGCGCGTGCGCTGCTGCGTGACAGCCCGATTCTGATTCTGGACGAAGCGACTTCGGCGCTGGATACGGAATCTGAACGCGCTATTCAGTCGGCACTGGATGAACTGCAAAAGAACCGTACCTCGCTGGTGATTGCGCACCGCCTGTCGACTATCGAGCAGGCTGACGAAATCGTCGTGGTTGAGGACGGCATCATTGTTGAACGCGGAAGCCATGCTGATTTGCTGGAACACCGCGGCGTTTACGCCCAGCTTCATAAGATGCAGTTTGGCGAATGATTGCACGCATCTGGTCCGGTGAATCCCCGCTGTGGCTGCTGCTTTTGCCGCTCTCCTGGCTATACGGCCTGGTGAGCGGCACAATCCGTCTGCTTTACCGTCTGGGGCTGAAGCGTGCCTGGCGCGCGCCGGTTCCGGTTGTGGTTGTCGGTAATCTTACGGCGGGTGGCAACGGTAAA
The DNA here is from genome assembly GCF_008122455.1 of Enterobacter sp. C6. Classification (NCBI taxonomy): domain Bacteria; kingdom Pseudomonadati; phylum Pseudomonadota; class Gammaproteobacteria; order Enterobacterales; family Enterobacteriaceae; genus Enterobacter; species Enterobacter sp. C6. The sequence goes on along the minus strand of NZ_QPFW01000172.1, from coordinate 8,057 downwards.
ACGCCGGTGGTGATCTGGCTGGTGGAGCAATTGCAAAAACGCGGCATCCGCCCGGGGGTGGTATCGCGCGGATATGGTGGTAAAGCGGCGCGTTATCCGCTGCTGCTGACGGCGGAAACCACGACCGCCGAAGCGGGTGATGAACCGGTATTGATTTTCCAGCGTACCGGCGCACCGGTTGCGGTCTCCCCGGTGCGCAGCGACGCCGTTCAGGCACTGCTTGCCGAACACGCGGTGCAAATCATTATCACTGACGATGGCCTGCAGCATTACGCCCTGGCGCGTGATAAAGAGATTGTGGTCATCGACGGCGTTCGCCGTTTTGGTAACGGCTGGTGGTTACCTGCAGGGCCCATGCGCGAACGCGCTTCGCGTCTTAAGTCCGTTGATGCGGTGATCGTGAACGGGGGGGAGGCGAAAACGGGTGAAATCCCGATGTACCTTCAGCCGGGTCTGGCGATCAACCTGGTGACGGGGGAACGTCGGTCGGTTGCGGAGCTGCCTTCACTGGTGGCGATGGCGGGGATTGGCCATCCGCCACGCTTCTTCGCGACGCTGGAACAGTGTGGTGCCCGGCTGGAAAAACGCGTTCCGCTGGCCGACCATCAGGCGCTGGTGGAAGGGCAGGTAGACGCCCTGACCGTACCCGGACAGGCGCTGATCATGACCGAAAAAGATGCGGTGAAATGCCGTACCTTTGCGAAAGATAACTGGTGGTATCTGCCGGTTGACGCTGAACTCAGCGGCGAGCAGCCGGAACAATTGCTCAAGGAACTGATTGCGTTGGTGCAGTAAAGGCTTACGCGGTTCTGGTGGCGCTTTGACTGACAGGAAAACGCATGTCTTTACCGCAACTCTCGCTTTCAGCTGCACGTCATTTACACCTTGCCGCGCAGGGGCTGCTCAAAAAGCCCCGCCGCCGCGCGCAGCCTGCCGATATTCTCTCGACCGTTCAGCGCATGTCGCTACTTCAAATCGACACCATTAACATTGTGGCCCGCAGCCCTTACCTTGTCCTGTTTAGCCGCCTGGGGAGTTATCCTTCTCAGTGGCTGGATGAGGCGCTCAGCAAGGGGGAATTAATGGAGTACTGGGCGCACGAAGCCTGCTTTCTGCCCCGCAGCGATTTTGCCCTGGTTCGCCACCGTATGCTTGCCCCTGAAAAGATGGGCTGGAAATACCGACAGGCGTGGATGCTGGAACATGCGGCCGAAATTGAGCAGCTTATCGCGCATATTCAGGAAAACGGTCCCGTACGCTCCGCCGATTTTGAACACCCGCGCAAGGGTACAAGCGGCTGGTGGGAGTGGAAGCCGCACAAACGTCATCTCGAAGGGCTGTTTACCTCTGGCAAAGTCATGGTGATTGAACGGCGTAATTTTCAGCGCGTCTACGACCTGACGCATCGCGTGATGCCGCACTGGGACGACGAGCGCGACCTGCTTACCCAGGAGGCGGCCGAGGCCATTATGCTGGAGAATAGCGCCCGTAGCCTGGGGATTTTTCGCGCGCAGTGGCTGGCAGATTATTATCGCCTGCGTCAGCCCGCGCTAAAACCGCTGCTGGACATGTGGCAACGCGAACAGCGCGTCATCCCCGTCACCGTGGAAACGCTGGGCGAAATGTGGCTGCATGCGGATCTCCTCCCGTTATTGCCTCAGGCTCTGGAGGGGAAACTTCAGGCAACCCACAGCGCGGTATTGTCGCCTTTCGACCCGGTTGTCTGGGACAGAAAACGCGCCGAGCAGCTCTTTGATTTCAGCTACCGGCTGGAATGTTATACCCCGGCCCCAAAGCGCCAGTATGGTTACTTTGTTTTACCGCTGCTGCATAAGGGACAGCTGGTCGGGCGCATGGACGCCAAAATGCACCGCAAGACCGGCACGCTTGAAATCATTGCGCTTTATCTGCAAGAGGGCGTCAGGGTGACGGCGAGCCTGGAAAAAGGGTTAACGTCCGCCATTAGCGAATTCGCGCGCTGGCAGGGTGCCGACGACGTGACGCTGGGCCGGGTACCCGACGGACTGTTTACATCCTGTCGAAGTGGCTGGGAAACAGGCACGCCCTGAAAAGGGAATGTGTTAAGCTTTAGCGATTACCCATACGGAGGAACTATGGATCACCGTTTACTTGAAATTATTGCCTGCCCGGTATGCAACGGCAAACTCTACTACAGCCAGGACAAACAGGAGCTGATTTGCAAGCTGGACAGCCTGGCTTTCCCGCTGCGTGACGGCATTCCGGTACTGCTGGAAAATGAAGCGCGTTCCCTGGTGGCAGAAGAGAGCAAACCATGAGTTTTGTTGTCATTATTCCTGCGCGCTACGCGTCTACGCGTCTGCCGGGTAAACCGCTGGTAGATATCAACGGCAAGCCAATGATTGTGCATGTCCTTGAGCGTGCAAGGGAATCCGGTGCCGACCGTGTGATTGTTGCTACCGATCATCCCGACGTCGCCCGTGCGGTTGAGGCGGCAGGCGGTGAGGTATGCATGACCCGCGCCGATCACCAGTCCGGGACCGAACGTCTGGCGGAAGTGGTTGAGAAATGCGGTTTCAGTGATGATACGGTCATCGTTAACGTGCAGGGTGACGAGCCGATGATCCCGGCGGTGATTATCCGTCAGGTGGCAGAAAACCTGGCGCAGCGTCAGGTCGGTATGGCGACGCTCGCGGTGCCTGTTCACCATGCAGAAGAGGCTTTCAACCCGAATGCGGTGAAGGTGGTCATGGATGCCGAAGGCTATGCGCTCTATTTCTCCCGCGCCACGATCCCGTGGGATCGCGATCGCTTTGCGCTCTCTAAAGAGACCATCGGTGATACCTTCCTGCGTCATATTGGGATCTACGGCTATCGGGCCGGTTTTATTCGTCGATATGTGACCTGGGCGCCGAGTCCGCTGGAGCATATCGAAATGCTGGAGCAGCTTCGCGTGCTCTGGTATGGCGAAAAAATTCACGTTGCCGTTGCCAGCGAAGTGCCTGGTACGGGCGTTGACACGCCGGAAGATCTTGAGCGCGTTCGCGCCGAGCTGCGCTAATACCGCCTGCATCCCTCCTGACGGGGGGATGTTCCTCTCCCCGTTAATTTCCCTTTCTTTTCCCTAATTGATCTCTTCCGGGTGACATCTTCCTTCAGGACGCTCATTATAAAAGCAGTAGTCTTGATGGGGGTAATCTCATATGGAACAGCTGCGTGCCGAACTTAGCCATCTGCTGGGTGAGAAATTAAGCCGTGTCGAATGCGTGAGTGAAAAGGTCGATACCGCGCTTTGGTCGTTGTATGACAGTCAGGGCAACCCAATGCCGCTGATGGCCAGAAGTTTCACCTCACCGGGTGTGGCCAGGCAGCTTGCCTGGAAAATGTCGATGCTGGCGCGGGAGGGAACCGTCCGTATGCCGACGGTGTACGGCGTGATGACCCATGAGGAACATCCCGGCCCGGACGTGCTGCTGATTGAGCGCTTGCGCGGCGTGCCCGTTGAAGCGCCCGCGCGCACGCCGGAGCGCTGGGAGCAGTTAAAAGATCAGATTGTCGAGGCGCTGCTCGCCTGGCACCGTCAGGATAGCCGCGGACTTGTCGGTCCGGTCGACAGCACTCAGGAAAACCTGTGGCCGCTGTGGTATCGCCAGCGGGTTGAGGTTCTGTGGGGGACGCTTAACCAGTTCAACAATACCGGTTTGACCATGCAGGATAAGCGAATTCTGTTTCGTACCCGCGAGTGCTTACCGGCGCTGTTCGACGGTTTTAATGACAACTGCGTGCTGATCCACGGTAATTTCACCCTGCGCAGCATGCTCAAAGACTCCCGCAGCGATCAGCTTCTGGCGATGCTGGGGCCGGGGATCATGCTCTGGGCTCCGCGCGAATACGAGCTGTTCAGGCTCAGCGACAGCGGGGCGGCGGAAGGTTTACTGTGGCATTACCTTCAACGCGCGCCCGTTGCAGAAGCGTTTCTCTGGCGGCGCTGGCTTTATCTGCTCTGGGACGAAGTTGCGCAGCTGGTCAATACCGGACGTTTTAATCGCGCAAACTTCGATCTGGCAACAAAATCACTCCTGCCCTGGCTCGCCTGACGATCCTTTCAGCCACTGCCAGAGGCGTCCGAGCGTCTCATAACCGACGCGATCGCTATGCATCAGCCACGCCGGGGACGGTATCGCCCGTTCCCACGGGTTGAGCGGCGCGTCGATAGCCATCTGGTTTGCCGGTGCGGGAAGCGGGTGCAGGCCTTGCTTCTCAAAGAAAATCATCGCGCGTGGCAGGTGCGAGGCGGAGGTCACCAGCAAGAACGGGACATCGCCAATCGCCTGCTTCACTGCGGCAGCCTCTTCTTCGGTATCTTTTGGGCTGTCCAGGGTGATAATGGAGGAACGCGGTACGCCGAGCGATTCCGCGACTCTGGCGCCCGCTTCAGCCGTACTCACCGGGTTCGTTTTGGCCGCCGCGCCGGTGAAGATCATTTTTGATCCCGGATTCGCCAGCCACAGGCGAATGCCTTCGTTTAGCCGTGGCAGGCTGTTGTTGATCAGGTTTGAACTGGGGGCCCAGTCAGGATCCCAGGTATATCCGCCTCCCAGTACCACGATGTACGCCACTCTCTGATTTCCCTGCCATGTCGGGTACTTGTTTTCGATGGGGCGTAACAAACCATCCGCGACCGGTTGCAGGCTCAACAGCAGCAGGATAAACCAGCCGAGCGTGATAAGCGTTTTGCCACTCTTCTGAAAGCGACTGAACCACACCAGCGCCAGCCCCAGCGCGATGATGATGAGCAGCAGCGGAAGGGGAAGCATCATCCCTCCAATGTATTTCTTAAGGGTAAAAAGCATCCTTTTTGGTTCCTTTTTTGACCATATAGCAGGTGATTACCGGTGATATTACACCAGAGAGGTTCATTCTCCGCGCGGGTGTGACAAAATAGCGGTTTTGCAGTTAGCGAGTGGAACTCTCCCAATGCGGGATCGCAATTTTGATGACATCGCGGAAAAGTTTTCGCGCAACATTTATGGCACCACGAAAGGGCAGCTCCGTCAGACGATCCTCTGGCAGGATCTGGACACCATTCTGGCCACCTTTGGCGGTCAAACGTTGCGCGTGCTGGACGCCGGTGGCGGTGAAGGGCAGACGGCGATAAAAATGGCCGAGCGCGGCCATCACGTCACGCTTTGCGATCTTTCTGCTGAAATGGTCGCCCGCGCGACACGTGCGGCAGAAGAGAAAGGTGTGAGCGACAACATGCATTTTATACAATGCGCCGCTCAGGACATCGCGCAGCATTTGGAAACCCAGGTTGATCTGATATTGTTTCATGCGGTGCTGGAGTGGGTTGCCGATCCGCAAAGCGTGTTACAAACCCTGTGGTCGATGTTGCGCCCGGGCGGCACGCTGTCGCTGATGTTCTACAATGCTAACGGCTTCCTGATGCACAACATGGTTGCGGGAAACTTCGACTATGTTCAGGTCGGGATGCCCAAAAAGAAAAAGCGCACGCTTTCCCCGGACTATCCGCGCGATCCACAGCAGGTTTATGGCTGGCTGGAAGCGATTGGCTGGCAGATTGTCGGGAAGACGGGCGTCAGGGTGTTTCATGATTATCTGCGTGAAAAACACAAACAGCGTGACTGTTTTGACACCTTAACAGAATTGGAAACGCGGTATTGCCGTCAGGAGCCTTTTGTCAGCCTTGGCCGCTATATTCACGTCACCGCGCACAAGCCGCAGATGCAAGGATAACCTATGAGTGAATTTTCCCAGACAGTCCCCGAACTGGTTGCCTGGGCCAGGAAAAACGATTTCTCCATCTCGCTGCCGGTAGACAGACTCTCTTTCCTGCTGGCGGTCGCCACGCTGAACGGCGAGCGGCTGGATGGTGAAATGAGCGAGGGTGAACTGGTGGATGCGTTCCGCCATGTCAGTGATGCGTTTGAGCAAACCAGCGAAACCATTAGCGTGCGTGCCAACAACGCGATCAACGATATGGTGCGTCAACGTCTGCTGAACCGCTTTACCAGCGAGCAGGCGGAAGGAAACGCCATCTATCGCCTGACGCCACTGGGCATCGGCATCACCGATTATTATATCCGCCAGCGTGAATTTTCCACGCTGCGTCTTTCCATGCAGCTGTCGATCGTGGCGGGTGAGCTTAAGCGCGCCGCCGATGCGGCAGATGACGACGGTGACGAATTCCACTGGCACCGTAACGTCTACGCGCCGCTGAAATATTCGGTGGCCGAAATCTTCGACAGTATCGATCTCACCCAGCGCCTGATGGACGAACAGCAGCAGCAGGTGAAAGACGATATCGCGCAGTTGCTGAATAAAGACTGGCGAGCGGCTATCTCCAGCTGTGAACTTCTGCTGTCAGAAACCTCCGGTACGCTGCGTGAGCTGCAGGATACGCTGGAAGCCGCAGGGGATAAGCTGCAGGCGAACCTGCTGCGCATCCAGGACGCGACGCTGGCGCACGACGATCTGCATTTTATCGATCGTTTAGTGTTCGACCTGCAGAGCAAGCTGGACCGTATCATCAGCTGGGGCCAGCAGTCGATCGACCTGTGGATCGGCTACGACCGACACGTGCATAAATTTATCCGTACCGCGATTGATATGGATAAAAACCGCGTCTTTGCCCAGCGTCTGCGTCAGTCGGTGCAGACCTATTTCGATGCGCCGTGGGCGCTGACCTACGCCAATGCCGATCGTCTGCTGGATATGCGCGACGAAGAGATGGCGCTGCGCGATGAAGAGGTGACCGGTGAACTGCCACCGGATCTGGAATACGAAGAATTTAACGAAATTCGCGAGCAGCTTGCGGCGATGATCGAAGAACAGCTCGCTGTCTACAAAACCAGACAAGTGCCGCTGGATCTTGGGCTCGTGGTGCGCGACTATCTGGCGCAATATCCGCGCGCGCGCCACTTCGACGTTGCCCGCATTGTGGTAGACCAGGCGGTGCGCCTGGGCGTCGCGCAAGCAGATTTCACCGGACTGCCGCCGAAGTGGCAGCCAATTAACGATTACGGAGCCAAGGTACAGGCGCATGTCATTGACAAATATTGAACAAGTGATGCCGGTTAAGCTGGCACAGGCGCTGGCGAATCCGTTATTTCCGGCGCTGGACAGCCAGCTGCGTGCCGGTCGTCACATTGGCTTAGACGAGCTGGATAATCACGCCTTTTTGATGGACTTCCAGGAGTACCTGGAAGAGTTTTACGCACGCTACAACGTGGAGCTTATTCGCGCGCCGGAAGGGTTTTTCTACCTGCGTCCACGCTCCACGACGCTGATTCCGCGTTCCGTGCTCTCGGAGCTGGATATGATGGTCGGCAAAATTCTTTGCTACCTCTATCTCAGCCCGGAACGTCTGGCGAATGAAGGGATCTTCACCCAGCAGGAACTTTACGACGAGCTGTTGACGCTGGCAGATGAGAGCAAACTGCTCAAGCTGGTGAACAACCGCTCCACGGGGTCGGATCTTGACCGTCAGAAATTACAGGAAAAGGTTCGCTCTTCCCTGAACCGTCTGCGTCGTCTGGGGATGGTCTGGTTTATGGGCCATGACAGCAGCAAATTCCGCATCACGGAATCTGTCTTCCGCTTTGGCGCCGACGTGCGTGCGGGCGATGACGCGCGTGAAGCACAGCTTCGCATGATCCGCGACGGTGAAGCGATGCCGGTGGAAAACCATTTGCAGCTCAATGATGAGCATGAAGAGAATCTGCCGGATAGCGGGGAGGAAGAGTAATGATTGAACGCGGTAAATTTCGCTCACTGACGCTGATTAACTGGAACGGCTTCTTTGCCCGAACGTTCGATCTGGATGAGCTGGTCACGACGCTCTCCGGCGGTAACGGAGCGGGTAAATCCACCACCATGGCGGCCTTTGTCACGGCGCTGATCCCTGACCTGACGCTGCTTCACTTCCGTAACACCACCGAAGCGGGGGCCACAAGCGGTTCCCGTGATAAAGGCCTGCACGGGAAGCTGAAGGCCGGCGTCTGTTATTCGGTTCTGGACGTCATTAACTCCCGTCATCAGCGTGTGGTGGTGGGCGT
>NZ_QPFW01000171.1:0-19190 GCF_008122455.1 Enterobacter sp. C6 | reverse complement strand
GGTGATGCTGGTCGTGGGGGCCTGGCTGGTGGCGCGACGCCAGTTTTGATCGTTACAGTATGGTGCCGCCTTTCGTCAGCTGTTCCTCACGCGCGTCCATCTCTTCTTTATGCTGCTTGCCGTGGTGCGAAATCGCGGTGCGCAGACGCTGCTGCTGGGTGTAGCGATCTTCACGGCTGAGCTCTGCATCATCGCTTAATTCAATCAGCAGCTCGTTCATATGGGTAATGACGCTCTCTTCGATAGCGGCATCGACGCGGGCGATAACTTCGTTTAAATGTGACATTGTCACTCCTTGTTATGTGCCCGGTGGCGCTTCGCTTACCGGGCCTACGGGTGCCAAATGTAGGCCGGGTAAGGCGTAGCCGCCACCCGGCTAAAAAGGCTCAGTTCAGCTTCGCTTTCGAGAAATCGCTGCCCATCAGGCTTACGCTGTACCCGGTCACGTTGCTGCGGGTCGCGTAGAACGTTTTCCCGTTGGCCAGCGCAATCCACGGCACCTGCTGGTAGAAAATCTCCTGCGCCTGGCTATAGAGCTTCGCGCGCTCGGCAGGGCTGCTGGTCAGCTTCGCTTTTTGCACTAGCGCATCATACCCCTTATCGCACCAGCGCGCGGCGTTTGAGCCGGTTTTAATGCTGTTGCAGCCGAGCAGCACGTCGGCAAAGTTGTCCGGGTCGCCGTTGTCGGACATCCAGCCAAACAGCGCGGAGTCATGTTCGCCTTTACGCATTCCGGAGAGATATTCGCCCCACTCGTAGGAGACAATTTTGGCCTTCACGCCAACTTTGGCCCAGTCGCTCTGGATCATCTCCGCAATACGACGCGAGTTCGGGTTATACGGACGCTGAACCGGCATTGACCACAGCGTGACTTCCGCGCCCTTCTCCAGACCCGCCTGCTTCAGCAGGGTTTTCGCTTTTTCAGGATCGTAGCTGTAGTCCTTCAGGTCTTTATTGAAGCCCAGCATATTTGGCGGGATCGGCGATTTTGCCACCGTGCCCGATCCCATAAAGACCGCATTAACGATGGCCTTCTTGTCGGTCGCGTAGTTAAGCGCCTGACGCACCAGCACGTTATCAAACGGTTTTTTCTCGGTGTTAAACGCCAGATAACCGACGTTCAGCGCATCGACCGAGTGCAGCGTCAGGTCTTTGTTGTTCTTGATGGCGTCAAACTGAACCGGGGACGGCGCAGGAATAATCTGGCACTCGTTGGTCTGCAGCTTCGCCAGGCGGGTTTCCACGTTTGGCGTAATGGAGAAGATGAGATGCTTCGTCGGCACTTCACCTTCCCAGTAGTTCGGGTTCGCAACGTAGCGGATCAGCGAATCCACTTTGTACTGCTGCAGCACGTAAGGCCCGGTACCAATCGGCCAGGTGTCCACGTTCTCAGGCGTGCCTTTTTTCAGCATCGCGTCGGCGTATTCAGCGGAGAGAATCGAAGCGAAATCCATCCCCCAGTCGGCCAGGAACGCGGCGTTGGGCTCGCTCAGGGTGAACTGAACGTGGTAATCATCGACCTTTTTAACGTCCTGGATCAGCTTATCGAGACCCACATCGTTAAAGTATTCGTAGTTGCCCTGCGACACGTTGTGGTACGGGTGTTTAGGGTCTTTCTGACGCATGACCGAGAAAATGACGTCATCAGCATTAAAGTCGCGCGTCGGTTTGAAGTATTTGTTGCTGTTGAACTTCACTCCTTTACGCAGGGTAAAGGTATAGGTCTTGCCGTCCGGTGAAATCGTCCAGGATTCCGCCAGCGACGGCACCGGGGTGTTTTTCACCGGGTCGAAATTGATCAGACGGTTATACAGCACCTGGGAGCTGGCCACAAAAGACGGGCCTGAGCTGGCAATTTGCGGGTTGAAGGACTCGGGAGACGCTTCAGAACAGTAAATAAGCGTATCGTTGTTTGCCGCCCATGCGGCACCGGCTGGTAACAGCGCGCTCAGCGCAAGGGCGAGCAGTGTTTTCCCTGTAGACATGGTTATAACCCTGACAGTTTTATTATATAGGACAGTAATAACAGCACAGGCGTTTTGACCTGGCAAATAACGAAACACTATCAGGTTATTCTAAAGCCGCGTTTTTTGCTGTTTTAACCGCCAGCGTCCAAAAAGGTGATTTGCCTTAAGGGCCATTATTCGTCAAGCACAACCGTCACTTTCTATGCCGCAAGAAATCGGCGCTTTTAGCGTCTCTTCCTCCGTTTGTTTGCTTCCTCGTTTCGTTAAAGTAACGGTGTGAAGAAGTATATGGGATCAAATCGTGGCAAAAACTCTTTTACGCAGCGGTAATCTGGATGACTTTCAGGCCGTTGGCGGCGGCGGACAAGCCGTTTTCGAATCAGCGTTACAAATCCGGGAAGCGCTCCGGTTGCGCAAACAACAGGCCATCGTCGACTGTCTGGCAATTCCTCAGGTCAACGACAGCGGTGACCGCGTGGACTGGTATTCCCCTGTCGAAGGGAGCGTAACCAGCTGGAAAGCGGCAGATGAAGATGACCGTTATCGCGCCCTGCGCTATCTGGAAAACACGCTCGCCAGCGTCGAGTCGTTGAGCAAGAAATGCCTGCAGTCGCCCAAAACCGCGCAGCAGCTTTTTGGTTCTCTGCTGTCGAAGGCGTTTCAGTTCCCGGGTGAAAACTTCCTCTTCCTGGTAGACGGAAAGCCGGTCATCAGCTTCTGGGGGTTTGTAAACCTGAACGAGAGTGCGCGCGACGATGTCCTCGACTGCCTGCGTGAATCGCTGGTCCCTGAGCCTGCTCCCGTTGTCATTGAAGATCCTGAACCGGAACCTGAGCCAGAACCGCTGGTGACCTTTGAACAGGCTGACGAGCCGCTGATCGCCCCTTCCACGGTGGTGCGCATTACGCCGGAAGATCTGTATGAGCCTGAACCGGCCCCGGTCGTGGCGCAAGTCGTTCAGGAAACGCCCCCGGCGATTGTCGCGAAAAAGCGCCGCGTCCCCCTGTGGACGCTGCCGGTTGCCGCCGTGATCGTGGCCGCCATTGCCGCCCCACTGCTGTGGCCAAAACAGTCGCCTTCCGCTGAGCCCGCTCCGGCGCCTGCACCAGAGCCCGTCGAGATTGCGCCAAAACCGATCAAAGCGGTTGAGCCACTGGCGATGAAATTACCGCTGCATCAGGCAGAGGTCGTAGCCAGCAAAGAAAAAGAAGCAGTTCCGGCGCCTGTACAAACAGCCGCTCCGGTGGTGATTGTCGCCATCCCGAAAGATGCCATGGTGATGGAAGCGAATCAGGTAAAAGCGGGATCGACGCGTTTCCTGAACGGCACCTGGCGTGCGGTTCTCGACGTGAAAGATCCGGTCACCGGCAAGCCGCCATCAATGCGCTATCAAATCCAGAACAATAAAGGCTTCGCCCGGGTTGTCCATGGCGACAACGTTGTCTGCCGTGCGGAGGTCTTTTCCGGGCTGCACAGCAATGGCGAGCTGATGATTAAAAGTCGCGGTACCGCCCGCTGCACCGACGGTTCCCGCTACCCGATGCCGGAGGTTGCCTGTAAAGCCGGCACCAGCGATATTGCGGAATGTCGCGCCCGTTATGATGCCAACACCGTCGTCCCACTGACGTTCAAGAAAGCAGGTGCCTGATCCTATGCTGGTTAATCTTTGCGACTATAAACAAAGCGTCACGCTTATTGCCAACAGCGGCGTGCAGTTCCTTGATTTCGGTCTGACACCGCAGGACACCGCCAGCAACGGGCGCTTCGTACGTAAAACCGCGAACGGCCCGCTGTTGCGCCTCGATTTCGACCTGGTCAACGGTCGCTATACCCTGCCGGGAACGAACGGCGGGCAGCCTGAAGTGGTCAAACCGGAAACCACCATCACGCTGCATCAGTCTCTGACGGTGCTGGACGGCGTCTGGCTTCCGGTTCCGTTCCTGCGCTTTAACCCACCGCGAACCTTTGTTGAGGGGCCGGATAACTGGGCACGCGTTCAGGTGCGCAGGCTTGATACGCCCGATACGGCAGGCAATACGCACCGCGTCACGCTCGCCCTTGACAGCCAGATTGCTGAACACGCCACGTCCGCCCTGTCCCCGGTTGAAAACGATATTCTCAACGGGACCCGTTTCGCGCTGGCCTGGCGCGATAATGAGGTAGACAGTTTCCTCGATCAGACCTGGATTGACGGCTGGCTGCGCGAGGCGTTTACCCAGTATGCCGACGGCGTTGAGAACCGCTCTGAACGCGACCTGCAGCAGGCGATGCGCAGTTTTGAATATCAGGCCCACTGGCTTAACCTGCTGACTATGCTCGGTGAACAGCTCACCGTACCGGAAGTGAAATTTGTCACCCATACGCTCAGCACGCCAGCCATTCCGGTCGACCTGATCCTCGACGTGGGTAACACCCACACCTGCGGCGTCATTATTGAAGACCACGGCGATGCGAACGATGGGCTGCGTCAGACCGCCGAGCTGCAGGTTCGCTCGCTCAGCGAGCCGCAATTCCTGAACGAGCCGCTGTTCACCAGCCGTCTTGAGTTTTCGGAAGCGCGTTTTGGCAAGCAGCACTTCTCGGTTGAAAGCGGTCGCGAAGATGCCTTTGTCTGGCCGTCGATTGTGCGCGTCGGTGATGAAGCCCGCAAACTGGCGATGCAGCGTCTGGGAACCGAAGGCAACAGCGGTATCTCCAGCCCGCGTCGCTACCTGTGGGATGAAACCCCGGTCGTGCAGGACTGGCGCTTTAGCCAGATGAACAGCAAAACCCAGCGTGAACCGCTTGCCACCGCATTCCCGCTGATGAACCTGATGAACGATGACGGCGAGCCGCTCTTCACGCTGCCGCAGGACGAGCGCCTGCCGGTCTTCTCGCCGCAGTACAGCCGCAGCACCCTGATGACGCACATGCTGTGCGAGCTGCTGGCGCAGGCGCTGGGACAGATCAATAGCGTCGCCACACGCTTGCGTCTGGGCTTCCCGGCGTCGCCGCGCCAGCTGCGCACCCTGATCCTGACTCTGCCCTCGGCCATGCCAAAGCAGGAGCGCGAGATTTTCCGTCGCCGCATGTTTGAAGCCATCGCCATCGTCTGGAAAGCGATGGGCTGGCACCCGCAGGATGAGGATTTTGTCACCCGCAAACAGCAGGAAAAAAGCGTGGTGCCGGTACCTGAAATCCAGATGGAGTGGGATGAAGCCAGCTGCGGTCAGCTGGTCTGGCTGTATAACGAAGCCATCTCCCGCTTTGGCGGTCAGACCGAAGCCTTCTTCGCCTCCCTGGCCCGCCCGGACCGTGAGCCTGAGCCGGGTAGCCAGCCGGGACGCGCGCTGCGCGTCGCGTCCATCGACATTGGCGGCGGGACAACGGATATGGCGATCACCCATTACCAACTGGACGACGGTTCCGGCAATAACGTCAAAATCACCCCGCAGCTGCTGTTCCGTGAAGGCTTTAAGGTCGCGGGTGACGATACGCTTCTGGACGTGATTCAGCGCTACGTGTTGCCCGCTCTGCAAACGCAGCTGCAGAAATCCGGTATCGCGGATGCCTCGCTGCTGATGGCCTCGCTGTTCGGTGACTCCGGGCGCATTGATACCCAGGCCGTGCTGCGTCAGCAAACGGCGCTGCAGCTCTTTATGCCAATTGGCCATGCCATTCTTGCCGGATGGGAATCCAGCGACGTTGACGATCCGCTGGCCGGTCTGCATGCCACCTTTGGCGATCTGCTGCCTCAGAAGCCGACCCGCAACGTGATGAATTACCTGCAGCAGGCGATCGATCATGCCCTGCCTGCGGGTTCAGACGCTTTCGATCTGTTCGCGGTGCCGCTGCATGTGAACTTCCGCGAAATGCAGGATGCGATGCTGGCTGGGCAGTTTACGCTGGCCTCCCCGCTCCACGCGGTGTGTGAGGCGATTTCCCATTACAGCTGCGATATTCTGCTGATCACCGGACGCCCCGGCTGCCTGCCTGGGGTTCAGGCGCTCATTCGCCACCTGCAGCCGGTGCCGGTCAATCGCATCGTCTGGCTGGATAAATACCAGGTGCACGAGTGGTATCCGTTCAGCCAGCAGGGGCGCATTGGCAACCCTAAATCGACAGCCGCGGTGGGCGCCATGCTCTGCAGCCTGGCGCTCGATCTGCGTCTGCCGCGCTTCAACTTTAAAGCCGCGGACATTGGCGCGTATTCCACCGTGCGCTATCTCGGCGTGCTGGATAACACCGTCAATACCCTGCGCGAGGAAAACGTCTGGTATCAGGATATCGATCTCGATAAGCCCGGCGCGAAGCTTGACGCGCGTCTGCACTTCCCGCTGCGCGGTAACGTCACTCTCGGCTTCCGCCAGCTGGCGAATGCGCGCTGGCCTGCCACGCCGCTCTACACGCTCAGCATTAACTCGGCCGAACTGGCAAAAGCGATTGCCGGCGACGGCGTGCTGAACGTGCGGCTCAAGCTCTGCGGCGGCAGCAAGCAGGAAGGCCCGGAAGCCTTCGAGCTGAGCGATGCCTGGCTGCAGGACGGCACGCCGGTTGCGCCTGACGCGTTAACCTTCAAACTGAATACTTTGGCCGACCGCCGACACAGCGGCAGCCACTACTGGATCGACAGCGGGAGCGTATACCTGAAATGACAGCGACCACGACCACCACTCAGGCCTTAATCGGGTGGATTAATGAGACGCGCCTGAACGCCCCAGTGCTGGATAACGATGCTGACGCCCTGCTTGCTCGCATCAACGCGGTGCAGGCGCGGGAGCAGGCCATTGAACGCGCCATGACTCGCCAGAGCAGCATTGGGCTTTACGGTCATTCGCAGAGCGCGAAAGCGCACCTGCTGCTGTCTCTGTGCGGCAGCGGCAATGGACGCCTTAACGTAACGCCAGGCCAGCGCACCTTTGACTATTTTTCGCATATCAATCCGGGACATGCCCTGACCAACATGGCCGTCCGCTTCACCAGGGAAACCCCGGAGGTGGCTGATGAGGCGTTTCCGCTGCGTCTGCGTCTGGTCACCGAGGCAGAGCTGGTACAGCTGTTTATTGCCCGCACGACCCTGCACCCGCAGATGCGCGCGGTGGATAAGGCGGTCATTGAGACACGTCTGGAGAAATGGCGCGGGCTGCGCCAGCCGCAGGGCGTGCCCGGTATCACTGCTCAGGAGGTGGGAGCGATTGCCCGCTTCTGGCAAAGCACCGTACCCGCAGCGAAACAGCAAATTGATGATGCCCTCTGGTATGAGTTTGCCCAGCTGGTGCCATCGCTCGATCTCAGCACGCGGGCCAGCGTCTGGTCCCTGCTGTGGGGCGAGCAGCAGGAGTTGACCCAGCAGTGGTTAAAACTGGCCCACGTGCTGCACCAGACCAGCCATGTCAGCGATCTTGCTGCCCCGCTTAGCCTGCTGGTGGACAGCTTTGGGCTGCCGGGTGAAGGATTCCTGACGCACGACGGCACGTTAGACCTTCAGGACGCGCAGGAGACGCTGCTTCATCCGCTGAATAGCGGTGAAATGCTTAACGCCATCAGTATCCCCGTCGATGTGCTGGCCTTCCTGACCCGCGAGCTGGTGTTGCCGGTTGAGAACGGCGCGCTGGATAACGTCGATATTATTGATATTCCGGTTTTTGAAGATAACCGTGCCGACCCGCTACGCCAGGCGAAATCCCAGTGGCTGCTCGAGCATTACCGTCAACAGCTTCAACCTGATGTGCTGGTGATTTGTAACGCGACGGCGCAGCACGAACAGACGGCAAAAAAAGCAAAAGTGTTGATGAACTGGGTGAAGGAGACGCAGCCTGCTGAAGAGTCAGCCCTTCCAGGTCTGGTGTGGGCGATCACCCCGCATGACGCCCGCTTTACTACCCGGCAGAACCTCGACGAAGCCGTACAGCATCTGCTCGGCAAGCCGGGCTTACGCTGGGGCACGCTGCAGGCCCTGGACAGCCACAGCATGCAGCGCGTCATCGAGTGGCTGTCTCAGGCCACGCTGCCCGCGCAGCGACAGAAGCGCCTCAGCACGCTGAAAGGCCTGCTGCGACAGGAGCTCTCATCGCTGATGCAAAGCTATCTGACGCCGCTGGTTGAGGAGCCAGGGACAAGACGTGCTCAGGCCGAAAACATGGTGCGCACGCTGCAAAGCAGCGCCGCCCGCCACGGCGAACTGCTTGAAGGCCTGCTGCCGCCGCTGAAGGCCTTTGAAACGCTGCTCGCCGTTCAGCAGCCTCGCGAGGAGCAGGTGAACGGGTTGTTTACGGACACCATTGACCTGTTTGCCGAGAATGCACAGGAAAGCAACGGCCTGTTCCAGACAAAAGACAAAGCGCGACTGGCGCACAGAGTCTGGATAAATCATCTGCGCCAGTGGAGCCGCAATGAGGCCGCGGCCGCCCGTCTGGGGCTGGAACCTGCGGTGTTACAGCAAATCGCGGATGTGCTGGTGACCACCAGCTACCGGCTTGATCTGCCTCAACAGCTTCAGCGTATCGTCGAAGCGGATAAAAGTAGCGCTGCGCAACTGCATGCCGTGATGGGCAATTTCATTGGCTGGCTGGGTTACGACCAGACGCCCGTGGCGACGCGTCCGGCAAGCCGCATCCGCAAGGGCCAGGCCATCTTCGTCACGCCAGTGGTCAGTAGCGCCGAGCCTCGTCTGACGCGCCTGGGAGAACAGCCTGTGCATGCGGCCACCGCGTACGTTTACGACTGGCTGGTCGCTCTCTATAGCCGCGCGATAGAGAACATTGATTACCAGCATCCGCATGATGTTCAGCCTGACGCACGTCAGGCACTGCGGTCTTTAATAAAGTAGCCGCCCTTCTTGCCGGGTGGCGCTGCGCTTACCCGGCCTACATTTTGCAACGATAATAAATTGCACAACGATCACACCGTCATACACTCAGCTAACGTCTGTGCCAGCGCAGACGGGTTTTCCCACGACATTGAATGCCCCGCCCCAGGGATTATTTTCACCTCAACGCCCTTCTGCTCTAGATTTTCCACATCGTCATCCGGCAGAGAGAGTTCGCCGAAAATCAGCGTCACCGGGCAAGGGAGTGACAGAAACTGCGCTTCCCATTCCGGTTCAACGCCCGCCACCAGACTGGATGCACCGCGCCAGACGGCATAAGCGGCATTGCTCTGCAGGCACCCTGCCCACGCCGTTTTTTCTGAGCTGAGCATGGCGTCATAACCTTGCTCCAGAAACTGTTGCTCGGTTTGCGCTGCTATAGACCGGCTGAACATGCCCCCACCCGCGTGAAAATTGGGCTCTGACACCATCAGTCCCTTCACGCGCGTTGCCAGCAGCCCTGCCGTTTCGATAGCAATACTGCCGCCCATGCTGTGGCCGTATAACCAGAAGGCATCCAGCTCAAGATGGTCAATCAGTTCCGCGACAACGTGGGCCTGGTCAGTGGTTTTATAGCTGTAGTGCTCAGGCTTATCGCTGTAGCCGCTGCCGGGCAAGTCGATGAGAATCGCTCTGCGCGCGCCAAACAGCGGGTCACGAACGACGCGGGGATATTCATAGGAAGAGGCGCAGCCCAGCCCGTGAATGAACACCACGGGATCGCCGGTACCGGGCAAGTCGTGCCAGCGCACGGTGCAACCGGCCTGCTGCGAGTAAAAACTGTTCATAAGCACTCCTTTTATGATGCACTGTATATTTATACAGCTATCACATCAGGAATGCTATGTTCATCTTTTAAAACTGGAAGCGTGCTTCAGAAAAGCGAGACCAGCAGCGCAACGGGAAAGCTCATTGGCCAGGTTGACCCCACCAGGAAAGCGCTGAGCAGGCGGATACGTTTGCGGTCTTTGGAGAGGAACCAGGTAATTAATGCGCAGATGGAAGCCATGATTGCGTAAAAAACCAACATCTTTTGATACAACGTCATTCTGTATACCAGAGCCGAAAAAATAACCGCACGCAATATGCGTCATATGTTGACACAGATCAAGTTTTTTCGTTACAGAATAACCACTTAAAAACTATGGCTAATAACAATTGAGTATCTTACGTAACACGGGTGGCGGACAAGGAGAGCGCCTGGCCGCAAATGCGACCAGGCATGAGGGGCTCAGTGTTTAATCATAACATGCCGCACGACCGTATAATCCTCAAGCCCGTAGACCGACATATCCTTCCCGTAGCCCGATAATTTCATGCCGCCGTGCGGCATTTCGCTCACCAGCATAAAATGGGTATTCACCCAGGTGCAGCCGTACTGCATGCGCGCGCTCAGGCGATGGGCGCGCCCCACGTCTTTGGTCCAGACCGATGACGCCAGCCCATACTGTGAATCGTTCGCCCAGGCCAGCACCTGCGCCTCATCGTCAAACTCGGTGACGCTCACCACCGGGCCAAACACCTCGCGCTGAACGATGGCATCGTCCTGTTTTGCCCCCGCCAGCAGGGTTGGCTGGAAGTAGTAGCCTGCCCCCTCTTTTTTGCTGCCGCCGGTGACAACGCGGATATGGCCGAGCGCTTTCGCGTCATCGACGGCCTGACAGACGCGAGAAAGATGGGCGGCCGAGCTGAGCGGTCCCAGTTCGGTAGAGGCATCCTCCGGTGCACCCATTTTAAGGCTGGCGACCGCTGCGCCCAGCTTTTCCACCAGCGCGGCATAAATGCCTTTCTGGGCATAAATACGACAGGCCGCCGTACAGTCCTGTCCGGCATTGTAGAAACCAAACGTCCGCACCCCTTCGACAACCGCATCCAGGTCGGCATCATCAAAGACAATTACCGGCGCTTTACCGCCCAGCTCCATGTGGGTGCGTTTAATGGAGGACGCCGTATGGCCGATGATATGTTCTCCGGTAGCAATCGAACCGGTCAGCGAAACCATGCGGACTTTTTCATGCCCGGTCAGCGGATCGCCGACCGTTTTCCCCCGCCCAAACAGCACGTTCAGAACGCCTGCCGGGAAGATATCTTTTGCCAGTTCTCCCAGCTTCAGCGCGGTCAGCGGGGTGATCTCTGAGGGCTTAATCACCACGCAGTTTCCTGCCGCCAGCGCGGGCGCGAGCTTCCACGCCGCCATCATCAGCGGATAGTTCCATGGTGCAATAGAGGCAACCACACCCACCGGGTCACGGCGAATCATCGAGGTGTGTCCTTCAAGGTATTCCCCCGCTGCCAGGCCGTTCAGGCAGCGGGCCGCCCCGGCAAAGAAGCGGAAAACGTCCACCACCGCCGGAATTTCATCACCCAGAGCGCAGTGCAGCGGCTTGCCGCAGTTAAGGGATTCCAGCTTCGCGAAAGTGTCGGCATGTTCTTCGATGGCGTCAGCCAGTTTCAGTAAGCACTCTGCACGGGCTTTCGGGGTGGTTTGCCCCCACTCGATAAAGGCACGATCGGCAGCCCGAACGGCAGCATCGACCTGCGCGGCAGAGGCTTCAGCGATGTCCAGCAGCACTTCTCCGGTGGCGGGATTGTAAACCGGCTGCTTTTCCCCTTCACCAGTAATCAGTTCACCATTAATCAGCAGTTGGTTTTGCATAGCGTTGTCCTGTTTAAATCGAAGTTATTTCCCGCCACCAGCGATGTTCTCGCCGTCGCGGGTGAGCCACCAGGCTCCCAGAATGGGGAGAGTTGTCACCAGCATCACCAGCAGAGCAACGACGTTGGTGACCGGCACGTCGCGTGGACGCCCGAGCTGATTGAGCAACCACAGCGGTAACGTGCGCTCGTGTCCCGCGGTAAATGTCGTGACGATGATCTCGTCAAACGACAGGGCAAACGCCAGCATTCCCCCGGCCAGCAGCGCGGAACCCAGATTGGGCAGCACCACATAGCGGAAGGTTTGCCATCCGTCGGCCCCGAGATCCATCGACGCTTCCACCAGGCTCCAGGAGGTGCGTCTGAACCGGGCAATCACGTTGTTAAACACCACTACCACGCAGAAGGTGGCGTGTCCGACCACGATGGTGAAAAACCCCGGCTCAAGGTTGATCGTTTTGAAGGCCGTCAGCAGCGCCAGGCCGGTGATGATCCCCGGTAACGCAATCGGTAACAGCAGCAGCAGAGAGATCGCATTCTTGCCAAAAAACTCGCTTCGCCAAAGCGCCGCTGCAGCAAGCGTGCCAAGCACAAGGGCAATGGCGGTGGAAAGTGCGGCAATTTGGAGTGACAACGTCACGGATTCGATGATATCGCCGCGCCCCGCCGCCACGCTAAACCATTTCAGCGTCAGCCCCTGTGGCGGAAAGCTGAAGGCGGCGTCTTCAGTGTTGAAGGCGTAGGTCGCGATAATCAGCAGCGGGAAGTGCAGGAAGATGACGCCTCCCCACGCTGCCACTTTCAGGAACAGCGGTGCGCGTTCAGAGTGCATCGAATGCTCCCAGACGTTTCACGAACGCCAGATAAAGAGAAATCAGCACGATGGGAACCAGCGTGAACGCGGCGGCCATGGGCATATTGCCGATAGCGCCCTGCTGCGAGTAGACCATGTTACCGATGAAATAGCCCGGCGGGCCGACCAGCTGCGGAACGATGAAATCCCCCAGCGTCAGAGAAAAGGTGAAGATTGAGCCCGCCGCAATGCCCGGAATGGCCAGCGGCAGAACGACATAGCGAAAAGTCTGGCGAGGACGCGCGCCAAGGTCGGCTGAGGCCTGCAGCAGCGAGGCAGGCAGGCGTTCCAGCGCCGCCTGGACCGGCAGGATCATAAACGGCAGCCAGATATAGACGAAGACCAGAAACCGTCCCAGCCCGGAGGTGGACAAGGTGTTGCCGCCAATTGACGGGAGCGTAAGGAGTGAGGTCAGGATCGGCTCCAGCCCCATATGACTAAGAAACCACTGCGCTACCCCGTCCTTCGCCAGCAGCAGCGTCCAGGCATAGGCTTTGACGATGTAGCTCGCCCACATTGGCAGCATCACGGCGATATAGAAAAACGCTTTCCACTTGCCGCGGGTGTATCGTGCCATGTACCACGCCATCGGGAATGCCAGGATAGCGCTGGCAATGGTCACCGCAATCGCCATCGTTAACGTGCGCAGGATGATGTCGTAGTTTGCCGGGTTGAAGAGCGCCAGAATGTTCGCCAGGGTCAGGTCCGGCGTGACGGCCATGGTGAAATCGTCAAAGGTGTAAAACCCCTGCCACAGCAGCGTCAGCAGCGATCCTAAATAGACGATGCCAAACCACATCAGCGGCGCGAGCAGAAGCAGGAACAGGCCGAGCGACGGCTTGCGCCAGAACAGTGCGGTCATGCGGCTTAAGCGGCCGCGCGAGGCGGGAGGATGCGCGACACTCATATCCATTTCACCTCTCCTCGTGCAGGCGAATCATCGCCTCGCGTGACCATGACGCCATGACCGCCTGCCCCGGCGCAATGCCGCTCAGCGGCGAGGTTTCACTGAGATTAGCCTGGCTCACCAGCAGTTTGGCACCATCGGCGAGCTTTAGCTCCAGACGCGTGGCCGCCCCCTGATACTGAACGGCCTGCACGACGCCCTGAACCTGAACGTCTCCGCCCTCATTAAGGCGAATATGTTCCGGGCGCAGGGAATAGCTGCCTTCCATGCCGCATATTTTCTGCGCAAGGCCCGCATCGAAGACGTTAGAGGTGCCGACAAAACCGGCAACAAACGGCGTGCGCGGACGCATGTAGAGATCGCGCGGGGTATCCACCTGCTCGATGCGCCCGTTATTGAACACCGCCACCCGATCTGACATGGAAAGGGCCTCGCCCTGATCGTGGGTGACAAAAATAAAGGTGATACCAAGTTCCTGCTGAAGCTTCTTCAGCTCAAACTGCATCTGTTCCCGCAGCTTGAGATCGAGCGCCCCTAAAGGCTCGTCCAGCAGCAGGACGCGCGGTTCATTCACCAGCGCACGGGCAATGGCGACACGCTGACGCTGGCCGCCGGAAAGTTGCGAAGGTTTGCGGGCAACCGCAAAGCTCAGGCCCACTTTTTCCAGGGCATCACGGGCCTGGGCATGACGTTTTTTCTTGTCGACGCCTTTGACCATTAGCCCGTAGGCAACGTTGTCGAGGATCGACATATGCGGGAACAGCGCGTAGTCCTGAAACACGGTGTTCACATCCCGCTCCCAGGGAGGCAGCTCGCTCGCCTCTTTGCCGAAGATAGAAATCGTGCCGCCTGACAGCTGTTCAAAACCGGCGATCAGACGCAGGCAGGTGGTTTTGCCGGAGCCCGAAGGCCCCAGCATGGAGAAAAACTCTCCGTCACGAATCGCAATGGTGACCCCATCCACCGCCCGTACGTCGCCGTACAGGCGGGAAACATTATTAAACTCGACCGCGTACGTCATGTTCTGCTCCCGGGCAATTAACGACCGCCCATGATGGCGATGTAATCCTGCGTCCAGCGGCTGTAAGGGACAAATTTGCCGCCTTCTGCGATGGGGGTTTTCCAGAACATGATTTTGTCGAACTCGTTATAACCGTTTGTTTCGCAGCCTTTATCGCCCAGCAGCGTGCTGGCTTTACACCCTTCAGGAACCACGGGCAGGGAACCAAACCATGCTGCCAGATCGCCCTGCACTTTCGGCGTCAGCGACCAGTTCATCCATTTGTAGGCACACATCGGGTGTTTAGCCTGCGCGTGGAGCATGGTAGTGTCCGCCCAGCCTGTCACCCCCTCTTTCGGGAAGACGGTGGCAATGGGCTGGTTCTCGGCCTTCAGAGCATTCGCCTGATACGGCCAGGCGCTGGAGGCCACGACGCCTTCGTTTTTGAAGTCGCTCATCTGGACGGTGGTGTCGTGCCAGTAGCGGTGGATCAGGGCATGCTGGTCGCGAAGCACCTTAAGCACGGCGGCATACTGTGCTTCGGTGAGCTGGTACGGGTCTTTAATACCCAGCTGCGGCTGCGTGGCTTTGACGAACAGCGCCGCATCGGCGATATAAATCGGGCCGTCATACGCCTGTACGCGTCCCTGATTGGTTTTACCGTCCGGCAGATCCTGTTTAGTAAAGACCACGCTCCAGCTGTCCGGCGGCGTCGGGAAGGTTTTGGTGTTGTACATCAGCAGGTTTGGCCCCCACTGGTACGGCGTACCGTAGACCTTGCCCCCGACGTTAAACCATTCCCCTTTCACAATCCGTTCGTCGAGGGTTTTCCAGTTGGGGATGAGGTCGGGGTTAATCGGCTGGACGCGTTTGCCCATGATCAGCCGCAGGGAGGCATCACCTGAAGCGGTCACCAGATCGTATCCCCCTTTCGCCATCAGGCTGACCATTTCATCCGACGTGGCCGCCGTTTTGACGTTGACCGCACACCCGGTCTCTTTTTCAAACTGGGTGACCCAGTCGTAGTTTTTATCCGTCTGTCCCCGCTCGATGTATCCCGGCCAGGCGATAATATCCAGTCGACCTTCCCCGTCGCCAATAGCCTTGGGGGGTTCTGCGGCTTGCGCTGTCATGATAGTCATGCCGAGCGCACACAGGCTGCTGCGGGCAAAATTTTTGCTCATAAGAGTTACTCCTGTCGCAATGAAATTTAGCGGCAGCCGTGCCGTAAAAATATCTCCCTTATTAAACGTAGACCGCGCAAATGCGCCGCACCGTACGGCTTCAGGAAATTTCATCAAGGTGTGACCGAGGGCGCATTCCCCGTTAACTGGATTATAGACAAGGAGTTAGGCGCGAGAGACGGTATGCAGATTTCCTATGACAGGTCACCGCGAAATATTCGCAGTGACGTCATCAGGATAAGAATTGATTATTTAAATAACGGAGAAAGGATTATTCCAGCATCGTGCTAATTAATTTCCCTAACTGAATGACCGCCTGCTCTTCCCGCTCTCCCCAGGCCCAGGAGGTATTAAAACGAAAGAACGGCGTCCACGCGTCAGAGGTGGAAAACATCTTTCCGGGAGCAATGCTGATGTGATGCTTTAAGGCCTTTTCGCTCAGCAGCCCCGCATCCAGCTGCGCCGGAAGCTCCAGCCATAAAAAGTAGCCGCTGTCGTTATGGTGGATTTTGACGCCGGCAGGCATATGGCGCAAAAGTGACTGCCAGGCCTGCTGCTTTCGCTCGGCCAGCGTACGCCGCAGGCGGCGCAGGTGAGCGTCGTAGCGTTTGGTCGCCAGGTAATCCACCAGCGCCAGCTGCATGGGAGAACTGGTTGAGAGCGTGCTCATCAGCTGTAGCTGCTGAATGCGCCGCGCGTGTTTTCCTGCTGCCACCCAGCCGATGCGAAAACCGGCCACCAGACATTTTGAAAAGGACGAGCAGTGCAGCGTCATGTCCTGACGATCCCACGCTTTCGCCGGGAGCGGCTTTTCGCGGCCAAAATAGAGTTCGCTGTAGACGTCATCTTCAATCAGCGGGACGTTGTGCTGTGTTAACAGCGCGACAAGCTGCGCTTTTTTCTCCGCGCTCAGCGTGAAGCCGAGCGGGTTTTGGCTGTTGGTCATGATCCAGCAGGCTTTAACCGGGTACTCATTCAGCGCCTGTTCAAGGGCGTTGAGATCGATCCCCTCGCGGACGTCTGTCGCAATCGACAACGCTTTAAGCTTCAGGCGTTCCAGCGCCTGCAGCGCGCCGTAGAAACAGGGGTTTTCGACAATCACCCAGTCACCCGGCTCGGTCACCGCCTGCAGGCTAAGATTCAGCGCCTCGAGCGCGCCTGCGGTGATCACGATCTCTTCCGGGGAGATGTTCATCCCCTGCTGCGCGTAACGACGTGCAATGGCGTGGCGAAGATCGACGTTACCCGGCGGCAGGTTCTCAATCACGCTCATCGCCGTCGCGGTTTTACTGACGTTCGCCAGCGAGCGGTTGAGCTGCTGAAGCGGGAAAAGACGGGGATCGGGAAACGCGGAGGCAAAAGGAACAACGGCCGGGTCGCGGCTGGCCTGTAAGACGTCGAAGATGTAGGTATTGATATCCACCGCTTCGTCACGCATCACCTGAGCGGGTGGCGCAGGCTGGTGTGCGGTCGGGCGCGAGGCAACGTAATAGCCCGACTGCGGTCTGGCGACAATGCGCCCCTGACTTTCCAGCATCTGATACGCGTGGCCAACGGTCATAAAACTCATGCCGCTGCTTGCCACCTGCTCTCGCAGGGAAGGCAGCTTATCGCCCGGCAGCCATACGCCAAGCTCAATCTGCGAGATAATTTGTTGCGCCAGACGCTGGTATTTTTTCATCAGATTCTCCTTATGACCGACAGTGTATATCAGCAGGAGAAAAAGAGAAGATTTAGCTAACTGTTATAGTCTGGAAGATGAATTACTTACGGTATTCGGTCACGTGGCTCTGAGCGGAATGCGCGGCGGCCAGGTGGTCGAGCGTGATCATCGGCGATTTGCAAAAAATGCATTTCGCGCCAAACGGGTTTTTCTCAGACACATCAAAGGCTGAGGTACGGTACTGCGAACCATGGCAGCATGGGCAGCGAAAATGGATGTAAGAAGTCATAGGATTCTCCTGAAACGTTAAAACGTAAATTACTAATGGGCCGATTGGGCATAATGGTTTTAAACAAAACGAATCGGAATGTAGATAAAGACCCAAGAGAGGCTGCGGAGAGGCACAACGTGATGAGAACTGCTTTATAAAACTACGTCAGATATTTATTTGGACTCAAAACCAGAAGACCATTAACGCACGGCGCTGACGACAAAGCAAGCGGTTTAATGCGGAAAATTCATAAAAAGAATGTTATTATTCCACAGCCTCAAGGTATATCAGATGGCCAAAGCGTGAAATTTACGCCAACTGTTATGGTTAAAAAACCCTTTTCTGCGTCTGATAGTCCGAACGTTGCCCCTATACCATAACAGCACACCGTTTGACATTGAGGCTGTGCATGTTTGGTTTAGATGCTTTTCACCTTGCACGGATACAGTTTGCCTTTACCGTATCCTTTCACATTATTTTCCCGGCCATCACCATTGGTCTCGCAAGCTACCTTGCCGTACTCGAAGGGCTGTGGTTGAAAACTAAAAATCCGGTCTGGCGCTCCCTGTACCATTTCTGGTCGAAGATTTTTGCCGTCAACTTTGGCATGGGCGTGGTCTCCGGGCTGGTGATGGCCTACCAGTTTGGCACCAACTGGAGCGGCTTTTCGCAGTTTGCGGGGAGTATTACCGGCCCGCTGCTGACTTATGAAGTGCTTACCGCCTTCTTCCTCGAAGCCGGATTCCTCGGCGTAATGCTGTTCGGCTGGAACAAAGTCGGGCCGGGACTGCACTTCTTCGCTACCTGCATGGTAGCGCTGGGGACCATCATCTCCACCTTCTGGATCCTCTCCTCGAACAGCTGGATGCAGACCCCGCAGGGCTATGAGATCGTCAACGGTCAGGTGGTACCGGTAGACTGGTTCGCGGTGGTGTTTAACCCCTCCTTCCCTTACCGCCTGCTGCACATGTCGATAGCCGCGTTCCTGAGCAGCGCCCTGTTTGTGGGCGCATCGGCGGCATGGCATCTGCTGCGCGGCAATAATACCCCTGCCATCCGCGCGATGTTTTCGATGGCGCTGTGGATGACGCTGATTGTCGCCCCCATCCAGGCCATGGTTGGCGATATGCACGGGTTGAACACCTTAAAGCACCAGCCCGCCAAAATTGCCGCCATTGAAGGCCACTGGGAAAACCCGCCGGGTGAGCCAACCCCGCTGCTGCTGTTTGGCTGGCCGGATATGGAACAGGAGCGTACCCGCTTTGGGCTGGAGATCCCCGCGCTCGGCAGCCTTATTCTGACGCACAGTCTGGATAAACAGGTACCGGCGCTCAAAGAGTTTCCAAAGGAAGACCGCCCGAACTCCACCATCGTCTTCTGGTCGTTCCGCATTATGGCGGGTCTGGGCATGCTGATGCTGCTGCTTGGGGTGACGGCTCTCTGGCTGCGCTATAAAAAGCGCGTTTATTCTTCCCGATCTTTCCTGTGGTTTGCGCTGTTGATGGGACCATCCGGGTTGATTGCTATTCTGGCCGGGTGGATCACCACCGAAGTGGGCCGCCAGCCGTGGGTGGTCTACGGACTCCAGCGAACGAAGGATGCGGTGTCTGCCCATGGCGATCTGCACATGAGCGTGAGCCTGCTGGCCTTCTTCGTCGTCTATACCTCGGTATTCGGCGTGGGTTACAGCTATATGGTGCGCCTCATCCGAAAAGGGCCGCAGCCGCATGAGTCTTTCGCCACCGAGTCCGACGGACGTCCGGCGCGCCCGCTTTCTGCCGTCACAACTGAACACAAGGAGCAACCATAATGGGTATCGATCTTTCCATTATCTGGTTTGTCA
>NZ_QPFW01000170.1:0-18948 GCF_008122455.1 Enterobacter sp. C6 | reverse complement strand
GGGATAGCGCCGCAGCGCAAGGAACGCGAGGGTAAGATAAAATGCGCCGTATCCCAGCGCACTCAGGGCCGGACCATATTCCCAGTGCCGGGTCATGCCGTACTGCATCCCAAAACCGATTAGCGGCGGGGCAAACAGCAGCACGCCGTCAATAATCTGCTTCCCTTTCTCCTGCGCCCGCAGCGACAGCGCCACGCTCAGGACGCCGAATATCAGCGTATTGGCAATCAGGAACAGCTGGCAGACCCAATAGTCTTCAGGCTGGTAGTCATTCAGCCCCCACATGCCGCCCACGCCGAACGTGAACAGCAGCCCGAGCAGGTTCAGCTCGCGCCAGTGCTGCCAGATGCTGATAGCGAGAATGCCGATAGACAGCAGGAGATAGAAAGAGAACAGCGCGACAAAGCTGCCGCCCCCGGTAGACAAGAGCAGCGGCGCAAGATAGCCGCCGAGGCTCGCCAGCATGGCAAGGCTCAGTGCCTTCTGCAGCACCGCCAGCCCGACGCTCGCCGCGCAAATCACCACCAGCAGCGCAAAGGCCAGCGTCATCGGCAACATTTGCCAGAGCCGGAAGGCGCCAAACACCGTCAGGTAGAGCACGCCGGTCGCCCCGCCCTGGAGGATCAGCGCATAGACGCGCTGCCTGTGCCGCAGCCGCCACCCAACCGCCAGCAGAACGATGGCAAACAGCGCCGTTGCCACGAGGCGCAGCTCAAGCGGGAACAGGGAATGTTCCACGGTATAGCGCAGCAGGAATGAAAGACCAAGGAAAAGCAGCAGGATCCCAAGCTTCGCCAGCGGATTACCCTGCATAAACCAGCGTACCAGCGACGTCAGGATGCCGCCAAAGGCAGAAGGCTGTTTTGCCGCAGGCGTCGGGGCCGGGGCCGGTTCTGCCACGGCAGCGGGAGTATCGGGGCGCCAGGGGTCGACAGGCGCGGGAGCGTCCTCAACCACCGGCGCGGTCACAGGCGACGGCGCCGTGGTCTGCACCGGCTCCGGCGCGTTCTCAGGCACGCCGCGCTGCTCAAGCGCCTCTATGCGCTGGCGTAGTCGGGCGATCTCCTGTCGCGCCGCCGTACTTCGATTAAAGCCTATAACCGCAAGCACGGGTGCCACCACCAGCGCAAATACCAGGAACAAACAGCCAAGGATGTAAAGCTCGTCCATGTTTCCACCTTCACCGTAAACGATCCGTTAAGATTGACACAAATCGTTGCATTTGCGCCATCTTAAAAGGTGGAAACATTAACAGGTCTTAGCTGCCGGACCAGATCGTTGCGGATACCGCTGGCAGCGCCAGCACGCCGTCCTGTATCGTCGCCTTGCCCTCTTTATTCTTCCACGTCGCTACCTTCAGCAGCGGTGAATCATCCAGCACCACTTCGCAAGCCTCGCCCCGGTTGATGGCCACCAGCACGCGCTGCTGGTTATAGACGCGAGCAAATACCACCACGTTATCGTGGGCGTACACCACCTGACAGCCGCCGTAGCGCAGGGCGAGACTCTGCTTACGCAGCTTTGCCAGCCGCTGATACAGGCTGAACAGCACCTTGTCCTGTTTCGCTGGCTCCCACGGGAAGGTTTTGCGGCAGAACGGATCGTTGTTGCCGTCCAGCCCCACTTCGTCTCCATAATAGATGCACGGCACGCCCGGCCAGGTGAAGAGCCAGGTCACCGCCAGCGGCAGACGCGCCACATCCTTGCCGAGCAGGGATTTAAAGCGCGCGGTATCGTGGCTATCGAGCTGGTTAAACATCCGCAGTTGCTGCTGATGCGACAGGCCGGCACGGTAGTTCTCCATCCATGCCATGCAGGTTTCAGCGTCGATATGATTCGGATCGTAGGAGATATCGGTGTTAGCGAGGAATCCCCACAGCGGGAAGGTAAAGCCGCGATAGTTCATCGCCGCATCTTCCGCATCGTTCTGCAGCCACTGGCGCGCGTCGCCAAAGTGCTCGCCAAAGACGAACGCCTCCGGCTGGGCCGCTTTTGCCGAGCGCGTAATCCCGGCGACGTGCTGAAGGTTTTCCCGCGCCCCGCCCGCTTCGCCGAGCATATGCACCACGTCCAGGCGCCAGCCGTTCATTTTCCACGGCGCCTTCAGCCAGTGACGCACGATGCTGTCTTCCCCGCCGTAAATCTCATTCACAAGCGTTGGCGACTGGAAATCCAGCTTCGGCAGGCTCGGGTAGCCCAGCCAGTCCAGCGCACGGCCCTCCTCGTTAAAGCTGTACCAGTCGCGCTGCGGCGAATCCGGGTTATGACATGCCCCGCCCATCGACTGATTATGACGGTCAAACCAGGCGTGCGAATCTCCGCTGTGGTTGAACACGCCGTCAAGAATGAGGCGCATGCCTTCGTTTTGGGTGTTCTTCCGCAGGCGCAGCAGCGCCTCGTCACCGCCAAACTGCGCGTCAACGTGGCGATAATCTTCGGTATCGTATTTGTGTACGCTCGGGGCCTTAAACACCGGGTTGAGATACAGCGCCGTCACGCCCAGTTTTTTCAGGTACGGCAGCTTTTCGCTGATTCCGTCGAGATCGCCGCCGTAAAACGTCGATCCGCCCGCATGCGCGGTTAATGGCTCGTCCCACGCTTTCAGGATAATGTCATGGCCCGCCGCATGGTGGTGATAGACCTTATCCTGGTCGGCAGTGCGTTTTTCGCTGCGCGCAAAACGGTCCGGGAAAATCTGGTAAAAGACCTGGTCGTTAACCCACTGCGGGCCGTTATCCGGATAATCGACTGCAAACTGCTCCAGCCGTGCGGGCGGGAAACGGCTAAACCCCTGCGGGGTAAACCACAGCTGGCGGTTATTCCACAGCAGTTTGAAGCTGTAACGGCGACGCGGCTGCCCGCTGCTCAGGTCGATATTCGCCCGCCAGGCGGTGATCCCCGGCTGCGGCTGGCTGCGCAGCTTGTGCATTTTCAGCCCGGTCTCTTCGTTATCGATTTCGGCGCGGAGCGTCACGCGTTCAGGCTGATTTTCCCCCGCCAGCCAGAGCGTAATCACAAGGTTGTCTTTGTTTGGCTTAACAAATGGGGCAACCGGAAGGTGCCAGGCGTTTAACATCACGAATCCCCTTTGATGAAATTGACGTCACCTTGCCACAGGGTGGTTAAGGATAGCTCATCACGATCGGGATTATTGGGGGAGGAGAAAGGAGGAGGAGGCATCAGTGCGGCCTGATGCCCTCCCCCCAACCCTCTCCCACAGGGAGAGGGAGAAAAAAGATTACTGCGCTTCTGCCAGCTGACGGTCGCGACGGCATTTAAACACCCAGCCCACCAGCAGCAGGACGATCCACGCGCAGCCCACGTACAGGGAAATGCGGGTATCCGGATGGTAGCCAATCAGGGCAATGATAAACACCAGGAAGATCAGCCCGACGACGGTCGTCGCAACGCCGCCCGGTACTTTGAACTTCAGCGCTTTCGCCTCATCCGGCGTCAGGCGACGGCGGAAGGCAATCTGCGACAGCAGGATCATGATCCACACCCACACCGTCGCGAAGGTCGCCAGCGATGCAATCACCAGGAAGACGTTCTCCGGCATGATGTAGTTCAGGTAAACCGAGAACAGCAGCGCCACGGTCATCACCACAACGGTCACCCACGGCGTGCCGCGGCGTGAGGTTTTGGCGAACACCTTCGGCGCACTGCCCTGCTCCGCCATGCCGTGCAGCATACGGCCCACGCCAAAGACGTCACTGTTGATCGCGGAGAGCGACGCGGTCAGCACCACAAAGTTCAGAATGCTGGCGGCAAACGCAATCCCCATGTGCTGGAAGGTCAGAACAAACGGGCTACCGTTGGTACCCACCTGATTCCACGGGTAGATGGACATGATCACGAACAGCGTACCCACGTAAAACACCAGAATACGCATCGGCACCGAGTTGATCGCGCGCGGAATGGACTTCTCCGGGTCTTTCGCTTCCCCGGCGGTGATACCGATAATCTCGATACCGCCGTAGGCGAACATGACCATCTGGAGCGACATGACCATGCCGAGCCAGCCGTTGCTGAAGAAGCCGCCGTTGCTCCAGAGGTTATGGATGCCGGTCGGCTGCCCGCCGTTGCCGATTCCCCAGATGATGATGCCAAAACCGGCCACAATCATGATGATGATGGTGGCGACCTTGAAGAAGGAGAACCAGAACTCCAGCTCGCCGAACACCTTCACGCTCATCAGGTTGACGGCGCAAATGATCAGCACCACGCTCAGCACCCATATCCAGTGCGGCACCGCCGGGAACCAGACGCCCATATAGATGCCAAACGCCGTCACGTCGGCAATCGCCACGATCAGGATTTCAAAGCAGTAGGTCCAGCCGGTGATAAACCCGGCCAGCGGGCCGAGGTTTTCCTGAGCGTAGCGGGAGAATGAGCTGGCAGACGGGTTGTGAACCGACATTTCGCCGAGGGCGCGCATGATGATATACGCCGCCACGCCGCCGATGATGTACGCCAGCAGCACGCTGGGACCGGCCATTTTGATGGCATCTGCCGAGCCATAAAAAAGACCGGTGCCGATAGCAGAGCCCAGCGCCATAAAGCGGATGTGGCGCGTGCTCAATCCACGTTTAAGTTTGTTAGTGCTTTCCATTTAAATCTTGCCATTCAACACGAAAAAAACAAAAAACCACGGGGCCTTAAGCCCCGTGGTTAAACAGTTTGTTGCCGTTGATTAATGGGCGTTCGATGCGACCTGACGCCCTGCAGCACGGTCCCAGATAATGGCCAGAACCAGTGCAACAACGGTAGGCATCAGCCAGGCCAGACCCTGCTCGGACAGCGGCAGACGCTGTGTCCACGCCGGCAGTATGTGCGCGAAAGCTGATGCTTTAATCCCGTCAAGGATACCAAAAATCAGGCTGATAAACATGGCTGGCGCAATAATTCGTGAAGAGTTGTTCCACCACGGGCGAGTAAAGCTCAACACCACCAGCACGATGCACGGCGGATAAATCGCCGTCAGCACCGGAATAGAGACCTGAATCAGGTGGCTCAGACCGAGGTTTGACACCGCCATAGAGAAGATGCCGAGGATAAACACCAGGGTGCGGTAAGAGAGCGGCAGATACTGTGCAAAGAACTCTGCGCAGGCGCAGGTCAGGCCAACCGCGGTGACCAGACAGGCCAGGAAGATGAGTGCCGCCAGCAGCATACTGCCCGCACCGCCGAAGGTGTGCTGAACGTAGGCGTGCAGGATAGCCGCACCGTTGGCGTTCTGATCGACCAGCATGGCGCTGTCGGAGCCCAGACGGAACAGCGCCAGATACAGCAGCGTCAGACCCACACCGGCCATCAGGCCAGCCCAGATGGTATAGCGGGTCAGCAGGCGCGCTTCGGTCACACCGCGGGAACGCGCGGCGTTAACGATAACGATACCAAACACCATGGCGCCCAGCGTATCCATCGTCAGGTAGCCGTTCACAAAGCCGTTAGAGAACGCGGCGTTTTTATAGGCGTCCATCGCATCGCTAATCGGGCCCGCTGGCCAGACGATGGCCGCTACCGCCAGAACAATCAGCGCCACAATTTTGAGCGGAGCCAGGAAGTTACCCACGGTATCCAGCAGTTTGCCCGGATAGAGGGAAACCAGAATCACGATCGCGAAGTAGATCAGGCTGTAGATAAACAGCGGCATCGCGCCGTCACCGGTCAGAGGAGCAATACCCACTTCGAAGGACACGGTGGCCGTACGCGGGGTCGCAAACAGCGGGCCAACGGCCAGATAGCAGACGGTTGCCAGCAGAACGCCCGCCACTTTACCAATCGGGGTGCTAAGGCTATCCACACCGCCACCGACTTTCGCCAGCGCGACGACGGTGAGAACCGGCAGACCCACGGCAGTAATCAGGAAACCAAACGCGGCGGTCCAGACGTGTTCACCCGCCTGTAGGCCAACCATTGGAGGGAAAATGATGTTGCCTGCGCCAACGAACAGCGCAAATGTCATAAAGCCCAGCGCGATGATGTCACGCGATTTTAAGTGATGGGTCATAAAACCTTACTGCCTGTGGATGTGGTGTTGAAAACATTGAGATTTTCGATATCCCTGACGGGACGATACAGCCGAAAATTTGCTCAATTTCAGCGGGAAATGCTCCCGTCCTGGCGTGGAGAAGAATAGTTTTTCGATTTACCACGCAAATACAGTCGGTCTGACAGTATCTGGGGCGCAATTTAAACGCTTATAACGTTTAAAGGCAAGGTGGGATCGCAAAACCAGAACAATATGCCAGCATGAAAACACACGTTAGAATAATACGCTGTTTATAAGAAAAACCCATGGCTAATCATGCGAACAAAAAACAGACAGCCGTATAAAATTCATCCGCGTTTCGCTTGACTGCAAAGCAAACGGGCCAGCGATGGCTGACCCGTGGAAAGGTAAAATGACACGCCTGCCGTCAGGCGATCTTTTTGGCAATTAATCGTTCCGGAATAACGAAACTGAAACGGGTTCCTTTACCCAGCGTACTTTGAATATCGAGACGGCTTTCATGGTGATTCACCGCGTGTTTCACAATTGCCAGCCCCAGGCCGCTTCCGCCCGTCTGCCGGGATCGCGCTTTATCCACACGGTAAAAGCGCTCGGTCAGACGCGGAATGTGCTCCGGCGCGATCCCCGGCCCATTGTCTTCCACGCTAAACTCCGCCCCCGTTGGGGCATGGTGCCAGCGCACCACGATATTTGTCCCCTCAGGCGTATGATTCACCGCGTTATACACCAGGTTGGAAATGGCGCTACGCAGTTCATCTTCGCTGCCCAGCACCTTCAGCGTACTGTCGACCTCAAAGGTCAGGTGATGCTTTTTGTGGCTTAACGTCTGCGCTTCACGCTCCACGACCCGCAGCATCATCGGGACATCAATGGTGTCATTTAGCGCCAGCGTTGGCGCCGCTTCAATCTTCGAGAGCGTCAGCAGCTGCTTCACCAGCCCTTCCATCCGGTGCGTTTGCTCGCGCATGGTGTGCAGCGCTTTTTCACGCGGCGCGCCTTCCAGCGTTTGCTCCTGCATCATCTCCAGGTAGCCCTGCAGCACGGTCAACGGGGTTCGCAGTTCGTGACTGACGTTGGCGAAGAAGTTGCGCCGCGCCCCTTCCAGCTGGTGCATCTGGGTGACATCGCGCGCCACCATCAGCCACTGCTTATCGCTGTAGGGCATCACGCGGATCTCCAGATGGCGACCATTATTGAGCTTCAGATTGTGCGGACGGGTAAAATCACGCTTTTTCAGGTACAGCGTAAACTCGGGATAGCGCAGAAGGTTGAGGATATTTTGACCGTTGTCATCCGGCCAGCGCAGGCCCAGCAGCTGTTGAGCCAGGCCGTTACACCAGAAGATCGTCCCTTCTTCGGTCGTCAGAATCACGGCATCCGGCAGCGACTCTGCACCGCTGCGGAAACGCTTAATCAGGCTTCCCAGCTCGCGGCGACGCTTTTTATTACGCATCTGCATCTGATGCAGACCGTACAGCAGCGGCTCCCAGCTGCCGCTTCCCGGCGGCGGCGTCATACTTCGGTCAACCCACAGCCACCAGGAGAGGCGCAGCAGGTTCCAGAAATGCCAGATCAGCAGCCCGGTGACCGACGCCAGCAGAAACCACGGCAGGTGTCCAAGAAAGGCCCCAAGAAGGAAGGCCGGAATACAGCATAAGATCAGTTCAAAGACGAGCCTTTTCCATGACAGACGTTCCAGCACGCGTCACACTCCTGTCATTGTTCAGAAACGGGTAGAAAAACGATAACCCGTGCCGCGGACCGTCTGCACCATGCGATCGTGGCCGCTCAGTTCCAGTGCTTTTCGCAGGCGGCGAATATGTACGTCAACCGTCCGGTCTTCGACATACACGTTAGTTCCCCAGACGTTATTCAGCAACTGCTCGCGGCTGTACACGCGTTCCGGGTGGGTCATAAAGAAGTGCAGGAGTTTAAATTCGGTAGGCCCCATGTCGAGGGGATTTTCACCAGTCATCACGCGGTGTGAGGTGGGATCAAGGCTCAGCCCCTGCATCTCAATCACCTCTTCCACCGCCATTGGCGAAATACGGCGCATCACGGCTTTAATGCGGGCGACCAGCTCTTTTGGGGAGAACGGTTTGGTAATGTAATCGTCCGCACCGGTCTCAAGACCGCGCACGCGATCCTCTTCTTCTCCGCGCGCCGTGAGCATCACAACCGGGATGTCGCGGGTCAGCGCTTCACGCTTCAGGTGTTTGATAAACTGCAGTCCGGAGCCGCCAGGCAACATCCAGTCCAGCAGAATCAGATCGGGCCAGGGTTCATTCAGCTGGTTCACTGCGCTGTCATAATCTTCCGCTTCAACCGGCTGGAAACCGTTTTGCTCGAGCACGAAGCACACCATTTCACGAATTGGAGCTTCATCTTCTACGACCAGAATACGTCTCGCCATACTTTGCCCTGTCTTATCTTATTTAAGTTACAAGTTTGTAATTCGGCGCCATTATGCGTCAGATTTATGACAGATTTATGAAAAACAGTACCACGATAATGGGCAAACCGTTGTTTTATTACAGCGGTTATTTTCCCGTCTCTGAACGTTTATAATCCTGCTTTCTCTTTTTTGCCACGGATCAGCTATGCGCATACTTCACACCTCGGACTGGCATCTGGGTCAAAATTTTTACAGTAAAAGCCGTGCGGCTGAACATGAAGCGTTCCTGAACTGGCTGCTGGAAACGGCCCGGACGCACGAGGTGGACGCGATTATTGTGGCGGGTGACATCTTTGATACCGGCTCGCCCCCCAGCTATGCGCGTGAGCTGTATAACCGCTTCGTGGTGAATCTGCAGCAAACCGGCTGTCACCTGGTGATTGTCGCCGGCAACCATGATTCCGTCGCCACGCTCAATGAATCCCGCGATATCCTGGCATTTCTCAATACCACCGTGGTCGCCAGCGCCGGGCACGCCCCACAGATCCTGAATAAACGCGACGGGTCGCCGGGGGCTGTGCTGTGTCCGATACCGTTTTTACGTCCGCGGGACATCGTGCAAAGCCAGGCGGGGCTGTCGGGTACAGAAAAGCAGCAACATCTGTTACAGGCCATCACAGACTATTACCACCAGCAGCACGCCGAAGCCTGTGCCCTGCGGGGTGACCAGTCTATTCCGGTGATTGCAACCGGGCACCTCACCACCGTCGGGGCCAGTAAAAGTGACGCCGTGCGTGACATCTATATCGGCACGCTGGATGCCTTTCCGGCGCAGAACTTCCCGCCAGCCGACTACATTGCGCTCGGGCATATCCACCGCGCGCAGGTTATTGGCGGCAGTGAGCACATCCGCTACTGCGGCTCCCCCATTTCGCTCAGCTTTGACGAAACGGGCAAAGCCAAATCCGTGCATCTGGTGAGCTTCAGCGAGGGAAAACTCCGCGCCGTCGAGACGCTGGAAGTACCGGTCACCCAGCCGCTGGCGGTGCTGAAAGGCGATCTCGATGCCATCACCGCCCAGCTGGAACAGTGGCGCGGTGCTGAACAAGATCCCCCCGTCTGGCTGGATATCGAAATCACCACCGATGACTACCTGCACGATATGCAGCGCAAAATTCAGGCGCTGACGGAGGATTTGCCCGTCGAAGTCTTACTGGTCCGCCGCAGCCGCGAGCAGCGCGAGAAAATTCTGTTAAGCGCTCAACGTGAAACGCTCAGTGAACTGCGGGTTGAAGAGGTGTTTGAACGCAGGCTCTCGCAGGAAGAGATTGACGACGCGAAGCGCGCAAGACTCAGCGAACTGTTCAGCCATACCCTGCATGCGCTCAATGATGAGGAAGAAAACGCATGAAAATTTTGAGCCTGCGCCTGAAAAATCTCAACTCACTCAAGGGCGAGTGGAAAATTGACTTTACCGCGGAGCCGTTTGCCAGCAACGGGCTGTTTGCCATCACCGGTGCGACCGGGGCAGGAAAAACTACCCTGCTCGACGCCATCTGTCTGGCGCTTTATCACGAAACGCCGCGACTGCAGAAGGTCTCTCAGGCGCAAAACGATCTGATGACGCGCGATACCGCCGAATGCCTGGCAGAAGTGGAGTTCGAGGTAAAAGGCACCGCCTATCGCGCCTTCTGGAGCCAGAACCGGGCGCGCAACCAGCCGGACGGGAACCTGCAGGCGCCGCGCGTGGAGCTGGCGCGCTGTGAAGATGGCAAAATCCTGGCCGACAAAGTGTCGGATAAACTGGAGCAAACCGCCGCGCTCACCGGGCTGGACTACGGGCGCTTTACCCGCTCGATGCTGCTCTCACAGGGGCAGTTTGCCGCCTTCCTTAATGCCAAACCGAGCGATCGTGCCGAGCTGCTGGAAGAGCTAACCGGCACCGAGATCTACGGCCAGATTTCCGCCATGGTGTTTGAAAAACATAAAGCCGCCCGCAGCGTGCTTGAAAAGTGCGAGGCGCAGGCGGCGGGCGTCGTGCTGTTGAGCGAAGAACAGCAGCAGCAGTTACAGCAAAGTTTGCAGGCACTTACTGACGAAGAGAAAACCCTGCTGGTTCAGCAGCAAAGTCAGCAGAAAGATTTTCAGTGGCTTACGCGTCATGATGAGCTCGTGCGCGAGCAACAGCGCGTCACCGCGACGCAGCAGCAGGCGCAACAGGCGCTGACGAACGCTGCGCCAGAGCTGGCAAAGCTCCAGCTTGCTCTGCCCGCCGCCCAGCTTCGACCGCTCTGGGAACATCAGCAGGAGCAAACCGCGCGTCTGGCACAGACACAGCAGCGAATTATCGAAGTAAATACTCGCTTACAAGCCAGAACCGCGCTGCGCTCACGTATCCGCAATACCGCCCTGCGTAACCACGAGCAGCTTCAGACCGAACTGACGGCGCTGGCGCAGTGGCTGGCGGAGCACGAGCGCTATCGGCTGCTGGGCCAGGAGATTGCCGGCTGGCGCGCCCAGTTCTCGCAGCTTAACCGCGATAAAACGCAGTTAGCCTCGCTTGCTGCGCGGATGAGTGAATTACGCAACAGGCTGGCTGAGATGCCGGAAAATGCGCTGACCCTGACGGCGGATGAGGTCAGCGCGGCCATGGAGCAGCAGTCCCGGTCACGCACGCTGCGCCAGCGGCTAACGTCGCTGCATGCCCGCTATCAGCCGCTGCAAAAGCGCCTGCGCCAGAGCGGTGAAAGCGTGCAGAAGGCCCAGGCCGAACAAAATAAACTCAATGAAACGCTGACGCTGCGCCGCCAGCAGTACAAAGAGAAACACCAGCACTATCTGGACCTGAAGGCCCTGTGCGAACGCGAAGCGACGATTAAAGACCTGGAAAGCTATCGTGCCCGGCTTGAGGCCGGCAAACCCTG
The DNA here is from genome assembly GCF_008122455.1 of Enterobacter sp. C6. Lineage (NCBI taxonomy): Bacteria > Pseudomonadati > Pseudomonadota > Gammaproteobacteria > Enterobacterales > Enterobacteriaceae > Enterobacter > Enterobacter sp. C6. Next base: position 7,613 of record NZ_QPFW01000170.1, on the reverse strand, counting down.
TCCCTTGTGCGGCTCCAGCGAGCATCCCGCCGTTGAGCAATACCAGTTGCTTGAGCTGACGGATAACCAGCGCCGCCGTGATGCCCTGGAAAAGGAGGTCGCCGCGCTTAAAGAGGAAGGCCTGCTGGTGCTGGGACAGGTTAATGCCCTGGCTCAGCAAATCCAGCGCGAGACAGACGAAGTTCAGACGCTCTCTCAGGAAGAGCAAGCACTCACTAAAGAGTGGATAGAGGCCTGTGCTTCCCTGAATATAGCGTTGAATATTCAGGACGATATCGCGCCATGGCTGAACGAGCAGGAACAGTACGAGCGCCAGCTTTATCAGCTCAGCCAGCGTCTGACCCTGCAAAACCAGTTAAACGAGCAGGAAGCGCAGGAGCGACAGTATCAGCAGCAGCTGACTACCGCGCGCCAGGCGCTGGAACACACCCTGCTCTCGCTATCACTCAACGTACCTGAAGACGGTAATGAAGCCGCCTGGCTGCACGCCCGCGAAGCGGAATTCTCGCAGTGTCAGGAGAAGCAAACGCAGCACGGTGTGCTTCAGGAACGCATAAACGCCCTGAAGCCGCTGCTCGACGCGCTTCCGACAACGAACAGCGCAGACGCCGAACCGGTTATTCCTGATAACTGGCGCGACATCCACGACGAGTGCGTGTCGCTACAGAGCCAGCTGACCGCGCAACAGCAGCAGGAGACGCTGGAGCAAGAGCGTCTGCAGCAGTCGCAGAAGCAGTTCACCGCGGCGCTCTCGGCAAGCTGCTTTGCCGATCGGGAAGCGTTCCTTGCCGCGCTGTTGGATGACGACGCTATTCGCCACCTCGAACAGTTGAAACAGTCGCTGGAAAACCAGATACAGCAGGCCGCGGCCCTTTCCGGCCAGGCTAACCAGCAGCTGCAGGCTCATCTGGCGCTGCGGCCGGAAGGGCTCGACGCCGATGCCCCCACGCTGCAAAGCCAGCTGCAGCAGCTGGCGCAGCGGCTGCGCGAGAACACCACGCATCAGGGCGAGATCCGCCAGCAGCTTAAGCAGGACAGCGATAACCGGCAGCACCAGCTGGCGTTGATGCAGCAAATTGAAGAGGCCGCGCGCCAGGCGGACGACTGGGGGTACCTGAACGCGCTGATCGGCTCCAGCACCGGCGACAAGTTCCGTAAGTTCGCCCAGGGACTGACGCTGGACAATCTTGTCTGGCTCGCAAACCAGCAGCTCAACCGTCTGCACGGGCGTTATCTGCTGCAGCGTAAGGCCAGTGACGCGCTGGAGCTGGAAGTGGTCGATACCTGGCAGGCGGATGCGGTTCGCGATACCCGTACGCTCTCGGGCGGTGAAAGCTTCCTGGTCAGCCTGGCGCTGGCGCTGGCCCTTTCCGATCTGGTGAGTCATAAGACGCGGATCGATTCCCTGTTCCTGGATGAAGGGTTCGGCACGCTCGACAGTGAAACGCTGGATACCGCGCTGGATGCGCTCGACGCGCTGAACGCCACCGGGAAAACCATCGGCGTGATCAGCCACGTTGAGGCGATGAAAGAGCGCATTCCGGTGCAGATTAAGGTGAAGAAGATCAACGGCCTGGGGTATAGCAGGCTGGATAAGGTGTTTGCGGTGGAATGAATGGGGTGATCGTGCGGTCTGATGCCCTCACCCTAACCCTCTCCCACAGGGAGAGGGAATAAACGTTTATTCTGGCCATAACCACGCCGCGCCGCGCACGCCGCTGGAGTCCCCGTGCAGCGCTTTGCGGATCGGGGTTTCGCATTCACCGCCGAAGACCCACTGTTTCACCAGGTTCGGCACCGTGGCGTACAGCCGATCGACGTTGCTCATGCCGCCACCCAGCACTATCACGTCAGGATCGAGAATATTCACCACGTGAGCCAGCGATTTCGCCAGCCGCATTTCGTAGCGGCTAAGCGCCAGTTCGGCGACAGGATCCTGTTCTTCGACCAGACGCATGATTTCGTTGCCCTTGAGCGGCTGGCCGCTCAGACGGCGGTAGTCGGTCGCAAACCCGGTGCCGGAGATAAACGTCTCGATACAGCCCTGTTTTCCGCAGTAGCACGGAACTTCAGCGCGGTATTTAAGCTCGTCTTCATCCATCCACGGTAGCGGGTTGTGTCCCCACTCGCCCGCCGTGCCGTTGCCGCCGATATGGGCGCGCCCCCCGAACGCCACCCCCGCGCCGCAGCCGGTGCCGATAATAACGGCAAACACGGTCTGGGCACCCGCTGCCGCGCCGTCGATGGCCTCAGAGACCGCCAGGCAGTTGGCATCGTTGGCCAGACGCACGTCCCGGTTCAGACGCGCGCTTAAATCTTTATCAAACGGCTGGCCGTTGAGCCAGGTGGAGTTAGCATTTTTAACCACGCCGGTATACGGCGAGATCGACCCCGGGATCCCCATCCCGACGCTGCCGGTTTGCCCAGTCGCCTGCTCTGCCATCTCAACCAGCCTGGCAATCGTCTCGATAGTCTGGTGATAATCATCGCGCGGCGTCGGCAGACGATGGCGAAACAGCTGCTCCCCCTGCTCGCTCAGTGCGATAACTTCTGTTTTGGTGCCGCCCAAATCGATCCCAATACGCACAAGACTCTCCTCATTATTTTGATTATCAACAGAGTAGAAGCACGCTTCCCGATTAGCAATGCAAGCGATGCGACAATTCGTTATCATGCCCGCTGATTTAACGACAAGGCCGTGGAAATTATCATGCTGTGGTTCAAAAATTTGATGGTTTACCGTCTCAGCCGCGACGTTTCGCTGCGTGCAGAAGAGATGGAAAAACAGTTAGCCGCTTATACCTTTTCCCCTTGCGGTAGCCAGGATATGGCGAAAACCGGTTGGGTTCCGCCAATGGGTTCACAAAGCGATGCACTGACCCACGCCAGCAGCACGGGTCAAATCATCGTCTGCGCCCGTAAAGAAGAGAAAATCCTGCCGACGCCGGTGGTTAAGCAGGCGCTCGAAGCGAAAATTTTCAAGCTGGAAGCCGAACAGGGCCGCAAGCTGAAAAAGACCGAAAAAGATTCGCTGAAAGACGAAGTGCTGCACTCCCTGCTGCCGCGCGCCTTCAGCCGTTTCAGCCAGACCATGATGTGGATCGACACCGTCAACGGGCTGATCATGGTGGACTGCGCCAGCGCCAAGAAAGCAGAAGATACGCTGGCCCTGCTGCGCAAAAGCATCGGCTCGTTACCGGTCGTGCCGCTGGCGCTGGAAACGCCAATTGAGTTAACGCTGACCGAATGGGTACGCAGCGGTGCTGCGGCACAGGGTTTCCAGATCCTTGATGAAGCCGAGCTGAAAGCCCTGCTGGAAGACGGTGGCGTGATCCGCGCGAAGAAGCAGGATCTGGTGAGCGACGAGATCGCCGTACACATCGAAGCGGGTAAAGTGGTCACCAAACTGGCGCTCGACTGGCAGCAGCGTATTCAGTTCGTGATGTGCGACGACGGCTCCGTGAAGCGTCTGAAGTTCTGCGATGAGCTGCGCGATCAGAACGAAGATATCGACAGGGAAGATTACGCCCAGCGTTTTGACGCGGACTTCATCCTGATGACCGGCGAGCTGGCCGCGCTGATTCAGAATCTGGTGGAAGGTCTCGGCGGCGAAGCGCAGAGATAACGGGCAAAACGTAGGCCGGGTAAGCGTTAGCGCCACCCGGCTAATTTTTTATTTCAGGTAGCGGCACAGATAAGAGGTAGGCTCAGCCACCTGCAAATGAAATTCGCTGTGGCCAGGGACGTTGAAAACTTGCCCGGCAGCGTAAACTTTCCATTCCGTTTCACCCGGCAGCAGGACGTTCAGCGCGCCGCTGACCACCGTCATTTCTTCCGCTTCCGCCGTGCCAAAGGTGTATTCCCCTTCCGCCATTACGCCGACACTGGCGCGGCCAGTGCTGCTGCTGGTAAAACCAATGGATTTCACTTTACCGGAAAAGTATTCGTTACTCTGAAGCATGAACTGGCCCTTATATTTTTAGATAAAAATTCACTATAGGGGCCATGCTCATCACCTGTCACGCAAAATCATTACATGAGGAGCTCCGAGGCCAGGCGAGCCATCAGAACGTTGGATAACAGCACCGGCACATCCAGCGCTTTTTGCAGCAAATCACGATGATGCTGGTGGAACCCCAGGCAGTCCAGGATCAAGACATCTGCCCCTCTCTCCAGCAGTTCCTTCCCGGCAGCAATGAGTTTAGCGTCACTGTCCCAGAACGGATTTGCCAGCGCATACAAGGGCACTTTTTCCAGCACGTGCCATTTTGCCTCCTGGTTATCCATGAGCTCCTCAATGGGAACAATCACCCCCACCTGATGACCATCAACGATAGAGGCCACCAGCGGCGGAATGATGCGCATCGGTTCCAGCAAAATCGCATTACGCGCCGTGAGACCTTTAATGGGGGCAGTACTCATCAGCAAAATAACGTCATAACCTTGATTATCGAGCACTTCTATCACGCCCTGCAGCGAGCGCTCGATTTTCTGGCGTGAAACGTGCGCCAGTTTACCGTCACTTAATAACGTCGCCAGGGGATCCTCCCCCGCCTCGACAGCGTAGTCTTCCATGACCTCTTCCCGACTCATCTTCCCCAGCAGGCTGAGATGCGTTATCTGTTGTTCAGATACGTGCTCGGTTAAGAGCGGTAACACTTCGCTTACAGGGACCACACCAATGGTGAGGATCGCCAACGTTGCCTTCATTTTTATCGCCTTCCATTACTCCAACATCGTGTACACAGGTACAGGCTCACTACGCTGCACAGTTCATTTTTTCAACAAAACAGCACCAAGCGTAGCAGGTGATCCCGACATCGAAATGTAAAGATCGCCTGCCGATACCGGAGTTACTTGTAATAACTAAATATTAACTCCTGCTTAACTTTCCCGATGAGTAAAAAGTGTGATTCAGGCACGATCCTGGAGCGTTTAGGAAAACATTCAGGTTATGTCGGGATCTTCATAGCGCCGTTTCGCATCCAGCGCTTCCTGCTCAGTCTCGTGTTCACTGATCAGCGAGTCCGGTTTTGGGTGATCCGCACGCAGTTGATACCAGGTCACGGTATGACCCGTATGGCCTTTTTCAACGGTAACAATGCGCGCTTCACGCGGATAGGGAGGTCTGGTTGGCATAGCTCATCCTTTTTTTATGTCTGAGCTATAAGTATAGACGCCGCTTAGCTGGCACACGCCAAACGCAGGGCGGTAATAATCTGAATCACAACGTCTTCGGGAGTGGCTGACGCATCCACCACGTGGTGAGCCGCTTCGCGGTATAACGCATCGCGTTCGGCCAGCACTTCACTCACCTCTTCGTTGAGTGGCCTGGAGGTCAGCGCAGGGCGTTGCCCCTCTTCCGGAAAAGCTTCCAGACGCCCTACCAGAGCCGACACCGGCGCGCTGAGATAAATCACGATCCCCTTTTCGCGCATAAAGTGACGATTACACTCCGCCAGAACAATGCCACCCCCGGTCGCGATCACGGCAGACGGGGAAGTGACCGCTTTTAGTGCGGCGGTTTCGCGTGCGCGAAAGCTCTCCCATCCCTCTTGCTCAACGATCTCAGCGATGGTTTTTCCGGCCTCGGTTTGCAGCCAGTGGTCGGTATCAACAAACTGGCGATGACACACGCGTGCCAGCTCCAGGCCAACGGTGGTTTTCCCACAGCCGCGGGGGCCAACTAAAAAGATGGGTTGGGTCATGCCAGGTGTTCCCCTTGATGCCGAATGGCTGAAGAGTGTAAAGAAATAATTGCAGAAGATGTTTCGATTACTTTACTGCAAAGCGGTACGGGATGACAACCCTGTGGAGGCCACACTGTACCACAAATTGACAATAATTATCATTACGCTGTGCGGCGCTTCACTTCCAGCAGCCATTTATCCAGTTCGGCAGCGAACTGCTGGCGATCGCGCTGGGACAAGCTGTCCGGTCCACCGGTCTGCACGCCGCTGGCCCGCATCGTATCCATAAAATCGCGCATGGTGAGCTTTTCCCGAATGGTCGAAGGCGAGTAACGCTCCCCGCGCGGATTGAGTGCCGCCGCCCCTTTCTCGAGCACTTCAGCGGCCAGCGGAATATCCGCCGTGATCACCAGATCCTCCGCGCTGCACAGGCGAACAATTTCGTTATCCGCCACGTCGAACCCGGCCGGCACGCGCAAAGAGCGGATGAACCGCGAAGGCGGTACGCGAATGTTCTGGTTTGCCACCAGCGTCAGCGGCATCTGAACGCGCTCGGCGGCGCGAAATAAAATCTCTTTAATCACATTCGGACACGCGTCCGCATCAACCCAAATCGCCATATTGTCTCCCCATAATGACTCTGTCGACTATTGTCGCCTGCATTTCGTTGTTAAGCTATCAATCAGAGAAAACAACGCATAATGACGGAGATTCGTGATGGACAAGAAAATCGGGTTTATCGGCTGCGGTAACATGGGCAAAGCCATCCTGGGCGGTCTGATCGCCAGCGGGCAGGTGCTGCCGGGTCAGATTTGGGTCTATACCCCGTCACCGGACAAGGTCGCCGCATTGCGCGATCAGTACGGGATCAACGCTGCCGAAAGCGCGCAGGAAGTGGCCCAGGTCGCCGATATCGTCTTTGGCGCCGTCAAGCCGAACATCATGATCAAAGTGCTGAGCGATATCACCTCCAGCCTGAACAAAGAGACGCTGGTCGTGTCGATTGCCGCGGGCGTCACGCTCGATCAGCTGGCGCGCGCGCTGGGTCACGATCGTAAAATCATCCGCGCGATGCCCAACACCCCTTCGCTGGTCAACGCCGGCATGACCTCCGTCACGCCTAACGCGCTGGTGACCACGGAAGAAGTGGCCGATGTGCTGAACATTTTCCGCTGCTTTGGTGAAGCTGAAGTGATTGCCGAATCGATGATCCATCCGGTGGTCGGCGTGAGTGGCTCAGCCCCTGCCTATGTTTTCATGTTTTTAGAAGCGATGGCCGACGCCGCCGTGCTTGGCGGAATGCCGCGCGCGCAGGCGTATAAGTTCGCCGCGCAGGCCGTCATGGGCTCCGCCAAAATGGTGCTGGAAACCGGCAAACACCCGGGTGAACTGAAAGATATGGTCTGCTCCCCGGGCGGTACCACCATCGAAGCGGTGCGGGTGCTGGAAGAGCGCGGGTTCCGCTCGGCGGTCATTGAAGCGATGGCAAAATGCATGGAAAAATCAGAGAAGCTGAGTAAATCCTGATACTCTCCGTCGGGCGTCAGGCCGCCACTTCGGTGCGGCCGCGCCCGGCATTTTTCGCCCTGTACAGCGCCACGTCAGCCGCCTTCAGCCATTCCCGATAATGTCCAAACTGCGGTCCCCAGGGGGCAACGCCTACGCTGATGCGCAGCGCTTCTTTTGGCGCGCACGGTAACGTCAGGTTTTCCAGCCGCTCATGCAACCGCGACATCACGGCGATGGCGCTTTCAGCTGCTGTCTGGGACATGATCACCGCAAACTCATCCCCACCAAACCGGCCGATAGCATCGCCTGACCGTACTGACCGCTGGAGCTGGCGCGTAATAGCAATGATCGCCTCGTCGCCCACGTCGTGCCCCCAGGTGTCGTTGATGTTTTTAAAGTGGTCGATATCAATCA
>NZ_QPFW01000169.1:0-18134 GCF_008122455.1 Enterobacter sp. C6 | reverse complement strand
GTTTAAGTTCGACGCGTTTGATATCCCCCACCAGTACCAGGTAACTCAGTACCGCCACCAGCGCATGCACACCCACGTAGATCAGCGCACCGTTGAACGATCCGGTGGTGCCGACGATGTAACCGATCGCGATGGGCGTAACAATCCCGGAGATGTTGCCGAACATGTTGAACAGACCGCCGCTCAGGCCGCTGATCTCTTTCGGGGCCGTATCCGCCATCACCGCCCAGCCCAGCGCGCCAATGCCTTTGCCGAAGAAGGCCATCGCCATAAAGCCGATGATCATCCACTCGGCATTGACGTAGTTACAGAACACCATGGTCATGGAGAGCAGCATGCCGAGCACGATAGGCGTTTTACGCGCAATGTTCAGGGAACCGGTGCGGCGCATCAGCCAGTCGGAAATCACCCCGCCGAGCACGCCCCCCACGAAACCGCAGATGGCCGGAACCGAGGCGACGAATCCCGCTTTCAGAATCGACATGCCGCGTGCCTGCACCAGGTAAACCGGGAACCAGGTGATGAAAAAGTAGGTTAAGGCGTTGATACAGTACTGGCCCAGATAGATCCCGATCATCATGCGCGAACCGACGAGCTGCCTGATCTGCGCCCATTTCTGGCTGAACGGGACTTTCGCCGTCGAGGATTTCTGATCCATGTTGATCAGCGCGCCGCCTTCTGCGATGTACTCCAGCTCTTTTTTGTTTACGCCAGGATGCTGGTTGGGTTCGTGGATCACTTTCAGCCAGATAAAGCTGATGACGATCCCGAGTCCGCCCATAAAGAAGAACACGTGCGACCAGCCCACCTCATGGGTCAGCCAGCCCATAATGGGCGCAAAGATCACCGTCGCGAAGTACTGTGCGGAGTTAAAAATCGCCACCGCCGTTCCCCTCTCCTGCGCCGGGAACCAGGCCGCCACAATGCGGCTGTTGCCCGGGAAGGAAGGCGCTTCCGCTAACCCCACCAGGAAGCGCAGCGTGAAGAGCGCCACGATAATGCCGAAGCCGCTGAAGATATCGACGAAGCCCTGCAGCAGGGTAAAGGCAGACCAGATAAAGATGGACCAGAAATAGACGCGTTTAGATCCAAAACGGTCCAGCAGCCAGCCGCCAGGAATTTGCCCGATGACGTAGGCCCATGAGAATGCGGAGAAAACGTAACCCATGCCCACGGGATCAAGGCCGATATCTTTTGCCATTTCCGAACCGGCAATCGACAGCGTGGCGCGGTCACCATAGTTAAAGGACGTGACGATAAACAGCATCACCACTATCCAGTAGCGGGCGTTGGTGCGCTTTTCAGCGCTGCTCGCCGCGTGGCTTAATGTACTCATTGTTGCACTCCTGAAACATAGCTTTCGCCAGGTTCATTCTGTACAGCACCGGTAGGGTAATCAGAATGAGATTTGTTTTGTCGTTTTGGTACGGCCTGAAGCCGTTTTATCGTGACCAGGAAAGTATATGAAGGAGTGACGCCTTCTCTCACCGTGCAAAAACACAGTATTAAAGGGTGTGAGGGAGGTTGTTTAGGGCATAAGCCCAGAGGAGTGGAAGGTGGTTCACGGAAATGGCGTTTGGTGCGGAGTGTAATGCCGGGTGGCGGCTACGCCTGACCCGGCCCACCATTGGTATAGCGCAGGGTTATTTAAGCAGCGTTGCCCAGTGCTCGACCCATGGGTTTGATTCGCTTTCTGGCTCCGGGTGCTCACCCGCATCAATCAGCAGCATCTCGCCGACGCGCTGGGCGCTCTGCTCCTGCAGGAGCGCATCGAACTGCTTGCCGCCGCCGCAGAAGTTTGCGTAAGAGCTGTCGCCGAGGGCGATGATGCCGTAGTGTACATCTGGCTGATAGCCAAGCTCGTCTTTAATGCCCTGGAACAGCGGCACGATGCTGTCCGGCAGATCGCCCTGCCCGGTGGTGGAGGTCACCACCAGAATGTATTTGTCTTTATACTTTTCCCAGTCTGCCAGCTCCGGGTCTTCATAGACCGTGGCTTTATGGCCATGACTTGCCAGAATCGCCTCAGCCTCTTCCGCGACCAGCAGCGAATTGCCGTACATTGTGCCGACAAAAATGCCTACTTCAGCCATGATATTTTCCCATAATGAATGCGTTTACTGTTCATCCTGAACGTTGCCCGATACAAACTCAACCCTTTCATTTTCGGGGAGTTGTCCCAGCCAGCCAAACTGTGACAGCGCCTGCATCCAGACGTCGTCCAGCCCCGCGCGAATAGTCAGCGGCTCGCCGGTAAACGGGTGCGTCATGCTGAGTTCGCTCGCGTGCAGCATCAGGCGATGGCAGCCAAAGTGTTCGGCCGCGCTGCGGTTCTGGCGCAAATCACCGTGTTTGCTGTCGCCAATAATCGGGTGGCGCAGATGTGCAAGATGGCGTCGCAGCTGGTGCTTACGCCCGGTTTTGGGCAGAAGCTCAACCAGGCTGTAGCGCGTGGTCGGAAATTTGCTGGTGGCCACCGGCATTTCCGTCGTCGCCATGCCGCGATAATCCGTCACCGCAGGCTGCGGACCTTTGTCATCGCGGGCAAATTTATCGGCAATTTTGTCCAGTTCCTCCACCAGCGGGTAGTCCAGGGTGGCGGACTCGGTCAGCCAGCCACGCACGATCGCGTGGTAGCGCTTCTGGATCTGGTGCTGTTCAAACTGCTGCGCCAGCAGACGGCCAGCTTCGCTGGACAGCCCCATCAGCAACACGCCGGAGGTCGGTCTGTCGAGACGATGGGCGGTAAAAACATGCTGACCAATCTGGTCGCGAACGGTCTGCATCACCACCACTTTCTCGTCGCGATCCAGCCAGCTGCGGTGCACCAGCCAGCCTGACGGTTTATTCACCGCCACCAGCCACTCGTCCTGATAGAGGATCTCAAGCGTCATGCATCTTCACCGGCAAACAGGGCATCCAGTTTTTCCAGTTCGACCAGCATCACGTCACGCGCAGGGTGCGTCGCCTCGAGCGCCATTTCATAGTAGGGAGAGACAGCAAACGCCTGCGGCAGCGGGTGACCACCCTCAAGCAGGGAATGCATACGCGGAATTAACACCCACTGCAGCCACTCAAACGGGGCCAGCGTATCCAGGCAGAAGGGCTGGGTGCTCGCGAACGCTTCTGGCTGCGGCGCGGTCTCCTGCCACAGCTGATGTTGGCGCAAAAGGGCTTCGATGGCGTGCAACTGAGCACGAACGCTATCGTGTTGCGTCATAGTAACCTCAACTGAAAAAGTGAACGGCGCGCAGCATAGCATTGCGGAAGACAGAAATAAAAAAAGGGAGCACTGTAAAAACAGTGCTCCCGGTTCGTTCCGCAGCATTCCAGCTACAATTCGTGCTCCCTGCTCATCCGTGACAACTTTTCCTGAAGCCCGAAGGCCTGGTCATCCGTAAACCGATGCATCCTGCACACATCTTCCTGACGTGTTTGTTTCATCCTGAAACGTCCTGGCCTTCCAGACCCACCGACCATCCTGACCGGCTCTCGTTCTCCTTCCTGGAGGTGTCCCTTACGCATCCTGCGTAATCCACTTCGCTTCATCCTGAAGCCTTCCTGCAGCGCCATCCTGACGAGTCCTGAGTGAGATACGCCATCATCCTGATGTTCGTTTCTCGTGTCGGCATCCTGTCGACGGAGATAGAATCCGCTATTCCGCTTCGTCTTACAACCCACCCTTTCGGGTGTGTAAGCTGTAAGAAATCCCTAAAAATGGTGCAATAAAGCCGTAATCTATTGAAAAACAGAGTAATATTAATCTGAACTAAATGAGGTAATACTGAATGTTCCAGCGATCTCTCACAAACCTTGTAAGAGATCTCTCACACGCGCTATAGCATCATGGATTACAGAAGTGGCTCAAGTCGGGTGAGGAAATCCGCAAGAGAGGGGGCGAGAGTCTCGCGATTGCGGGTACCGATAGTCTCTTTAACCACTTCACCTGACAGGTTACAGACGGATAACACATCCAGTTCACTGTCCAGCGTGGCAATAAAGAGCGTCGGAGAAAGCTTAAGGCGCTTTTGCGTGACCAGATGACCAATCAGGTTTTCCTGAACACGCTGCAGATCGTCTTCGCTCCAGGTCTGCAACAGCGTCAGCGTGATATCAGCAAAGCGCGCGGGCATATCCCCTGCGAACTGCGTGGTATAAAACGCATGAACCGCTGGTTGTACCACAATGTCCATTGCCCGTTCAACCGCATTTACATTTTGCTCGCCGGTATTGGGCTTCGGTTGCCAGATAACGTAATCCTCAAGCGAAGAGATAATGCACGGCGAGGGTACGCCATATAAATCAGCACTTTGCGGCCACGAGCCCTGCTTTTCATGCCATGCGTCGCAATAGCGGGTCGTGAAGGTAGTGAGGGCATTTGCAGTTTCGATGTCCACCGATTTCTCTCTTCTTGTCAGACAGGATAAACTCAGCCCATAAGTGTACCTGTAAAGTGGCTATGAAACATGTCTTACGAAAATCATCAGGCGTTAACCGGCTTAACGCTGGGTAAATCGACCGATTACCGCGATACCTACGATGCAAGCCTGCTGCAGGGCGTACCGCGCAGCCTGAATCGCGATCCTTTGGGTCTGCATGCGGACGCATTGCCGTTTGTCGGCGGTGATATCTGGACGCTGTACGAACTCTCCTGGCTCAACGCACGCGGTCTGCCGCAGGTGGCGGTGGGCCACGTCGAGCTGGATTACGCCAGCGTTAATCTCGTCGAGTCCAAAAGCTTTAAGCTGTATCTCAACAGTTTTAACCAGACAAAATTCAACAGCTGGGACGACGTTCAGCACACCCTGGAACGTGACTTAAGCGCCTGCGCGCAGGGTAAGGTAAGCGTTTCACTGTATCGCCTGCACGAGCTGGAAGGGCAGCCTGTCGCCCACTTCAACGGGACCTGCATCGACGATCAGGATATTGAGGTGGAGAATTATGAATTCAGCGCCGATTACCTCGAAAACGCGGCGAGCGGAAAAGTGGTCGAAGAGACGCTGGTCAGCCATCTGCTGAAATCCAACTGCCTGATCACCCACCAGCCGGACTGGGGCTCGGTGCAGATCCAGTACCGCGGCCCAAAAATCGACCGGGAAAAATTGCTGCGCTACCTGGTGTCGTTCCGCCATCACAACGAATTCCACGAGCAGTGCGTGGAGCGCATCTTTAGCGATATTCAGCGTTTTTGTCAGCCGGAGAAGCTGAGCGTTTACGCGCGCTACACCCGCCGCGGCGGTCTGGACATTAACCCGTGGCGCACCAACACCGATTTTGTGCCGGCGACGGGACGGCTGGTGCGTCAGTAATATAAATATTTTCACAATATGCGCGGTATCTTCCGCGCTTTAGGTTGTGAAACGTCACGCGCCAGGGCTATTGTAATCAACAGGGAAAGACGATAATCGTCCCGTAAGGAGCTCACTTGATTACACATATTAGCCCGCTTGGCTCAATGGATATGTTGTCGCAGCTGGAAGTGGACATGCTTAAGCGCACGGCCAGCAGCGATCTTTATCAACTGTTTCGTAACTGTTCACTTGCCGTACTGAACTCCGGAAGCCTGACAGATAACAGTAAAGAACTGCTGTCCCGCTTCGAAAGCTTTGATATCAACGTGCTGCGCCGCGAGCGTGGCGTGAAGCTTGAAGTCATCAACCCGCCGGAAGAGGCCTTTGTCGATGGGCGCATCATTCGTTCACTTCAGGCTAACCTGTTTGCCGTGCTGCGTGACATCCTGTTTGTTAACGGGCAGATCCACAACGCAGGCCGTTTCCAGCATCTCGACCTGGAAAGCTCAGTCCATATCACCAACCTGGTGTTCTCCATTTTGCGTAACGCCCGTGCCCTGCACGTGGGTGAAGCGCCGAACATGGTCGTCTGCTGGGGCGGTCACTCCATTAACGAAACCGAATACCTTTATGCGCGCCGGGTGGGCACCCAGCTGGGCCTGCGCGAGCTGAATATCTGTACCGGCTGTGGTCCGGGTGCGATGGAAGCGCCAATGAAAGGAGCCGCAGTGGGACACGCGCAGCAGCGTTATAAAGAGGGGCGTTTCATCGGCATGACCGAGCCGTCCATCATCGCGGCTGAGCCACCTAACCCGCTGGTTAACGAGCTGATTATCATGCCGGATATCGAGAAACGTCTTGAGGCGTTTGTCCGTATCGCCCACGGCATTATCATCTTCCCGGGCGGCGTGGGGACAGCGGAGGAGCTGCTCTACCTGCTGGGTATTCTGATGAACCCGGCCAACAAAGATCAGGTTCTGCCGCTGATCCTGACCGGGCCAAAAGAGAGCGCCGACTACTTCCGCGTGCTGGACGAGTTTATCGTGCACACGCTGGGTGAAGCCGCGCGTCGTCACTATCGCATCATCATCGACGATGCCGCAGAAGTGGCCCGCCAGATGAAGAAAGCGATGCCATTGGTGAAAGAAAACCGTCGCGATACCGGTGATGCGTACAGCTTTAACTGGTCAATCCGAATTGCGCCGGACCTGCAGATCCCGTTCGAGCCTTCACACGAGAACATGGCTAACCTGAAACTTTACCCGGATCAGCCGGTGGAAGTCCTGGCCGCCGATCTGCGTCGCGCCTTCTCCGGGATTGTGGCGGGCAACGTCAAAGAGGTCGGTATCCGCGCCATTGAGCAGTACGGTCCGTACAAGATCCACGGCGATCCGGAGATGATGCGCCGTATGGATGACATGCTGCAGGGCTTTGTCGCCCAGCACCGCATGAAGCTGCCGGGCTCTGCCTATATTCCTTGCTACGAAATCTGCACCTGACGCTTAGCGATATCTCATCAAAGCCGGGTCGCCCTGTTGCGCGTCCCGGCTTTTTTTATTCCTGATGTAATTCATAGGCATCACTTATATCTTTTACAAAGTTGTCACATACGCAAACGATTACCTGCATTTTGCAACCGTAAATTATCAGCCTTAATCCAAATTACCTGCCAGAAAATACTAAAAACCCATTTCTTTACAGCGAAAGACACCTATATCACGGGGCGGTCTTTCAGCGCACATGTCGTTGGTGGTAGCCTTCGCGCCCGTAAATTCTCTTTGATGTTTTTTTAACAGATAAATGGTCTAAAGATGCCCACATCATAAGTGGATTATTGCATTTGGGATCACGATCACTGATAGATTCATAACTAGAATGTATCTTTCCGCCCGCCAATAGTTACGGGCAAAAATTATTAAAAAACCGTCACTGAACGAATTTCATATTACCGTCAGGCACTTTTTCATCGGATTTGACTAAAAACCTGACAATTCGCTTCCTCCAGGAGATACAGATGGAAACCACTCAAACCAGCACCGTTGCTTCGATTGAATCCCGAAGTGGTTGGCGCAAAACGGATACCATGTGGATGCTTGGCCTTTACGGCACAGCAATCGGCGCTGGTGTACTGTTCCTTCCTATCAACGCAGGCGTCGGCGGTCTGATCCCGCTGATCATTATGGCTATCATTGCTTTCCCGATGACCTTCTTTGCACACCGCGGTCTGACCCGCTTCGTGCTGTCCGGTAAAAACCCGGGCGAAGACATCACTGAAGTAGTTGAAGAGCATTTCGGCGTGGGCGCAGGTAAATTGATTACCCTGCTCTACTTCTTCGCGATTTACCCTATTCTGCTGGTCTACAGCGTGGCGATCACTAACACCGTTGAAAGCTTCATGATGCACCAGCTGCACATGACGCCGCCGCCGCGTGCGATTCTGTCTCTGATCCTGATTGTGGGCATGATGACCATCGTGCGCTTCGGTGAGCAGATGATTGTGAAAGCAATGAGCGTACTGGTCTTCCCGTTCGTTATTGCTCTGATGGTACTGGCTTGCTACCTGATCCCACAGTGGAACGGTGCAGCACTGGAAACCCTGTCCCTGAGCAGCGCATCGGCAACCGGTAACGGCCTGCTGATGACACTCTGGCTGGCGATTCCGGTAATGGTGTTCTCTTTCAACCACTCCCCAATCATCTCCTCTTTCGCTGTTGCGAAACGTGAAGAGTACGGTAATGGTGCAGAGAAGAAGTGCTCCAGCATCCTGGCACGCGCTCACATCATGATGGTGCTGACCGTTATGTTCTTCGTCTTCAGCTGCGTACTGAGCCTCTCCCCGGCGGACCTGGCGGCAGCGAAAGAGCAGAACATCTCTATTCTGTCTTACCTGGCAAACCACTTTAACGCACCTGTCATTGCGTGGATGGCACCTATCATCGCGATTATCGCCATCACCAAATCCTTCCTGGGCCACTACCTCGGCGCACGTGAAGGCTTCAACGGTATGGTGATTAAATCTCTGCGCGGTAAAGGCAAGAGCATTGAAATCAACAAGCTGAACAAAATCACTGCACTGTTCATGCTGCTCACCACCTGGGCGGTAGCAACGCTGAACCCAAGCATCCTGGGCATGATTGAAACCCTGGGCGGCCCGGTCATCGCGATGATTCTGTTCCTGATGCCGATGTACGCGATTCAGAAAGTCCCTGCTATGCGCAAGTACAGCGGTCATGTGAGCAACGTCTTTGTGGTTATCATGGGTCTTATCGCAATCTCTGCGATCTTCTACTCCCTGTACACCATGTTCTGATTATCACCCGCGCCGTCTTCGGACGGCGCACTCCTCCCTCTCTGACTGAAAGCAATGGACGCATCATGATTAGCGTATTCGATATTTTCAAAATCGGTATTGGTCCTTCCAGCTCTCACACCGTCGGACCAATGAAAGCCGGTAAGCAGTTCACGGATGACTTGATTGCACGCGGCATCTTGCATGACGTTACCCGCGTGGTTGTCGATGTATACGGCTCGCTTTCCCTGACCGGGAAAGGCCACCATACCGATATCGCCATTATCATGGGCCTGGCGGGAAATCTGCCGGATACCGTTGATATTGATGCGATCCCAGGCTTCATCCAGGATGTGAATACCCACGGTCGCCTGCTGCTGGCGAACGGTGAGCATGAGGTTGAATTCCCGGTTGATCACTGCATGAATTTCCATGCGGACAACCTGTCGCTGCACGAAAACGGCATGCGCATTACCGCACTGGCCGGCGACAAAGCGGTATACAGCCAGACGTATTACTCTATCGGCGGCGGTTTTATCGTCGACGAAGACCACTTTGGTCAAACCGATAACGCTTCTGTCGAGGTGCCGTATCCGTACAAAACGGCGGCGGATCTTCAGCGTCACTGCCAGGAGACGGGCCTTTCCCTCTCCGGCCTGATGATGAAAAACGAGCTGGCACTTCACAGCAAAGAAGAACTCGAACAGCACTTCACCAACGTCTGGGACGTGATGCGCGGCGGTATTGAGCGCGGGATCACCACCGAAGGCGTTCTGCCTGGCAAGCTTCGCGTGCCGCGTCGTGCTGCAGCGCTGCGCCGTATGCTGGTGAGCACTGACAAAACGACAACGGACCCAATGGCCGTCGTTGACTGGATCAACATGTTCGCCCTGGCGGTGAACGAAGAGAACGCCGCAGGGGGCCGTGTGGTCACCGCGCCGACTAACGGTGCCTGCGGTATCGTTCCGGCGGTGCTGGCGTACTACGACAAGTTTATCCGTGAAGTAAACGCCAACTCACTGGCACGCTACCTGCTGGTCGCCAGTGCGATTGGTTCGCTGTATAAGATGAACGCGTCCATTTCCGGTGCGGAAGTGGGCTGTCAGGGTGAAGTCGGCGTGGCGTGCTCCATGGCGGCGGCGGGTCTGGCCGAACTGTTGGGTGCAAGCCCGACCCAGGTGTGCATTGCTGCGGAAATCGGCATGGAACATAACCTGGGACTGACCTGTGACCCGGTTGCCGGACAGGTACAGGTGCCGTGCATCGAACGTAACGCGATTGCCTCCGTGAAGGCGGTGAACGCGGCACGTATGGCGCTGCGCCGCACCAGCGAGCCGCGCGTCTGTCTCGATAAGGTTATCGAAACCATGTACGAAACGGGTAAAGATATGAACGCCAAATACCGCGAAACCTCTCGCGGCGGCCTGGC
Organism: Enterobacter sp. C6; assembly: GCF_008122455.1. NCBI lineage: Bacteria > Pseudomonadati > Pseudomonadota > Gammaproteobacteria > Enterobacterales > Enterobacteriaceae > Enterobacter > Enterobacter sp. C6. The sequence continues at coordinate 8,125 of NZ_QPFW01000169.1, read as the reverse complement.
GATGAAGATCGTGACCTGCGATTAAGCCTCTCAGGAAGCCTCGTTTTGCGAGGCTTCTTCCTGTTTTCCCCACCATTCATAGTTTCATGCTGCTGACAGTGTTACCCTTCCTGCATTAGATAGAAGGGAGATTATCTGTGGCCGTTCATTTACTTATCGTCGATGCACTTAACCTGATTCGCCGTATCCATGCGGTACAGGGGACGCCTTGTAAAGACACCTGTCTGCACGCGCTGGAACAGCTTATCCGCCACAGTGAACCCACCCATGCGGTCGCGGTATTTGATGACGAAGCCCGCAATACGGGCTGGCGGCACCAGCGTCTACCGGACTACAAAGCCGGACGCGCACCGATGCCGGACGATCTTCACGCTGAATTGCCCATGCTGCGCGCCGCATTTGAACAGCGGGGCGTCCCCTGCTGGGGGGCACAGGGAAATGAAGCCGACGATCTTGCGGCCACCCTGGCCGTAAAGGTGGCGAGTGCCGGGCATCAGGCCACGATCGTTTCAACGGACAAAGGCTACTGCCAGCTGCTCTCCCCCACTATCCGCATTCGCGACTATTTTCAAAAACGCTGGCTGGACGCGCCGTTTATTGCCAGCGAGTTTGGCGTCTCGCCTGAGCAACTGCCGGACTACTGGGGGCTGGCAGGCATCAGCAGTTCTAAGGTTCCGGGTGTGGCCGGGATTGGGCCGAAGAGTGCCGCACAGCTGCTGAACGATTTTCAGAGTCTGGAAGGAATTTACGCCCGTCTGGATGAGGTGCCAGGAAAGTGGCGCAAAAAGCTGGAGGCGCATAAAGAGATGGCGTTTATCTGCCGGGAAATCGCAACGCTACAGACGGATTTACAGCTGGACGGGAATTTACAGCAGCTGCGGTTAGAACGTTAATGCCCCCTCACCCTAACCCTCTCCCCATAGGGGAGAGGGAACTGCTCGGTGCGGTCTTTTCCCCCTCGCCCCTTTGGGGAGAGGGCCGGGGTGAGGGGCAATCAGCGCACTATCGCTCGTCGCGACGTCCGCCAACCGCAGCCCACCAGCGACGAATATGCACCGTCACCTCTTCGCGGTCGTGATACAGCTGACGCGCCTGGATCTCCACGTTAATACCGTGTTCGTCCATCTGCTCCTGAATGTACGCCAGGTTCTGCGACACTTCCTCATAGCGCTTTTTCATCGGCAGCTTGAGGTTGAAAATGGTCTCACGGCACCAGCCGTTCACCAGCCAGGAGGCCATTAGCGCGGCGACTTTTGCCGGCTTCTCAACCATATCGCACACCATCCACGAGATGTTGTTACGGTTCGGGCGATAGCGGAAACCATCTTCACGCAGCCACGTGACCTGCCCGGTGTCCATCAGGCTTTGCGCCATTGGACCGTTATCAACAGACGATACCCACATATTGCGTTTCACCAGCTGATAGGTCCAGCCGCCCGGGCACGCGCCAAGGTCGACGGCGTACATGCCGTTTGCCAGACGCTCATCCCACTCATCCGCCGGGATAAAGACGTGGAACGCCTCTTCCAGCTTGAGCGTGGAACGGCTTGGCGCATCGGACGGGAAGCGCAAACGCGGGATGCCCATAAAGAAGGGAGAGTTGTTGGTAGTGTATGAATAGCCCGTATAACAGCAGCCTGGTGCGATAAAGAAGATATGCACCACCGGACGCTTCGCCGTTTCGTAGTTCGTCAGCACGCCCGCATCACGCAGCGCCGCACGCAGCGGCACGGTGAACTTACGGCAGAACTTCATCAGCTCTTTACTTTCGTTGGTATCCGCCACTTCAACGCGCAGATCGCCGCCCTTCTCCACCACGCCCTGCAGCATGCCGACAATTGGCGTGATGCGGTCTTCCGGCGGAAGATCCTTCAGCAGCTCACCCGCAACAAACATCTGGCGAGCAAAGATCAGCGAGCTGAACGGTAGCTCGCGTGCCAGCTTGTCTGCGTCTTCAGGCTGATAGCACTCGAATACCACATAGCCCGCGTTCTCTTTTACGCGGGCAAAGCCGAAGACTTCGCGCTTCGCCGCTTTATCGGTAATTTCCGCGGCGCACTCTTTCTCAAACCCCGGGCGACAATATAAAACAACCTTATTCATGAACAACGCCCTTGCGTTTCAGACGGATAGCTCCGATAAACATTAATACCCAACCCGCCAGGAAGCTGAAGCCGCCGACAGGTGTAACGAACGCCCACAGGCGCAGATGTGAGAGCGCAAGGCAGTACAGGCTACCGCTGAACAACACGGTACCCAGCGCCATAAACACGCTGCTCCAGTAAAACCAGATACTGATACGGCGCTGCATCGCCACCGCCAGCCCAAAAATAGCCAGCGTGTGGAACGCCTGATATTCAAGGCCGGTCTGGATCCAGCCCATCTCTACTGCGCCTAAAGACTTGCTTAAGACATGTGCGCCAAAGGCGCCCAGTGCAACAAAAATAAAGCCACTCACCGCGGCAAAAATCAGCATGAATCGGCTGGTCATGTTTAAGTCCTGAATTGATGCGTGCCCGGCACACAAACGTTATTGTTCATACCTGAAGCGGAATTTTTCTTGCTCGGTTGCCGCTTTCGCCAGTATCCACTGCCGGAAGGCGGCTATTTTACCCAGTTCTGCCTGACTGTCATGACAAACCAGATAAAACGCATTCTTGCTGACCAGTACATCATTAAAAGGGCAAACCAGGCGGCCTGCCTCAATTTCGGACTGCGCCATGACGTTGTTCGCCAACGCCACGCCCTGCCCGTGAATGGCAGCCTGTAACACCATCGCACTGTGGCTAAAGATGGGTCCCTGCTGCACGTTTATATGAGTAAGACCTAATTGACGGGTATAAGTTTGCCAGTCGCGTCGAGAGGCATCATGCAAAAGCGTATGCTGAGCCAGGTCAGCGGGTGACTTCAGCGCCTTTTCACCTGTTAACAGCAGGGGAGAGCAGACCGGCAGGAGATATTCTGCGTATAATTTCTCAACACGCAAGCCCGGCCAGTTACCGCGACCATAAAAAATGGCAACGTCCACGTCATCTGCCAGCTTATCTTCCTGACGATCTACGGCCTGGATTCGAACGTCGATCCCCGGATAAGCTGAGTTAAAGCTTGAGAGTCTTGGCACCAGCCATTGAATGGCAAAACTGGGCAATAAACTGACGGTCAGGGCACCTTTTGCACTGCGAGCCTGCAGCTTACGCGTGGCTTCCGTAAGCTGTGAAAAAATCTCTTTAATATCCTGAAAATAGCTCTGCCCCTCTTCGGTCAACAGCAACGAACGGTTGCGTCGACGAAACAGCTTAAGGCCCAGAAAATCCTCCAGAGACTTGATTTGATGACTTACTGCGGCCTGTGTCACAAAAAGCTCATCGGCTGCGCGGGTGAAGCTCAGGTGACGTGCTGCTGCATCAAAAACACGTAATGCATTGAGGGGTGGCAATCGCTTTGACATGGTTATCTGGCTTAGATGTTAACGGATTTTAACAAACAGGAAACAACGTTTAACCTATTAGTTTTTTTTATCTGAGCCATTATAATTTGTCCGTTGAGGAACTACCAGCAAATACCTATAGTGGCGGCACTTCCTGAGCCGGAACGAAGAGCTTTTTTCGGAATGCGTGTTCTGAAGGGCTTTTGGCTTACGGTTGTGATGTTGTGTTGTTGTGTTTGCAATTGGTCTGCGATTCAGACCACGGTAGCAACGCTACCAATTTTTCACTTCCTGTACATTTACCCTGTCTGTCCATAGTGATTAATGTAGCACCGCCAATTTGCGGTGCTTTTTTTTCGCCTGCGATCTGTTAATGCTCGATCTCTTTCATCTCTTTCACGTCCGTGCGGTTGATCTGCTGCTTGTTCCCGTTAGCATCTTTGTATGAAATCATCCCGGTATCGTTATCAGTCGTCGGTTTCCCTTCCGATACGATAGAACGACCATCGTTGGTGTGCATCACGTAGTTGTTACCGGAACACGCGCTCAGGGCAAAAGTAAACGCACAGGCAGAAATGATTGCAGCTGTCTTATTCATGATTATTCTCCTTTAGCAATTAATGCTATTCAAACCTCGATTTATAACAGGCTAAAACATCCGCCTAACACTATTTAGCATAACCTGCTTTTTTAGGGTCATCAGGATAAGCAGACAATTCTGATAGATATCAACCTCCTTGCCCTGCCGCTGAAATTGCGCGACGATCGCTATATTGAAATGAGGAATCCCATGAACGCTTTCAGCCCTGCGCAGTTCCGCGCACAGTTTCCGGCCCTGGCCGATGCCGGTATTTATCTGGACAGCGCCGCCACCGCCCTTAAGCCCCAGGCAGTGATTGAGGCCACGCAGCAGTTCTACAGCCTGAGCGCCGGGAACGTGCATCGCAGCCAGTTTGCCGAAGCGCAGCGTTTAACCGCGCGCTATGAAGCGGCACGCGATCAGGTCGCGCACCTGATCAATGCCGAAAGCGGGAAAAACATCGTCTGGACGCGCGGTACGACCGAGGCCATCAACATGGTGGCCCAGTGCTACGCGCGCCCGCTGCTTCAGCCGGGCGATGAGATCGTCGTTAGCGAGGCGGAACATCACGCCAACCTGGTGCCGTGGCTGATGGTGGCCGAGCAAACGGGTGCACGCGTGGTGAAGCTTCCACTGGGTGCAGACCTTCTGCCCGATGTGGCCCGTCTCCCCGAGCTGATTACCTCCCGCAGCCGCATTCTGGCGCTCGGACAGATGTCGAACGTCACGGGAGGCTGCCCGGACCTGGCTCAGGCCATTCGCATAGCCCATGCCAGCGGGATGGTGGTAATGGTCGACGGCGCGCAGGGCGTGGTGCACTTCCCCGCTGATGTGCAGGCGCTGGATATCGACTTCTATGCCTTCTCAGGACATAAGCTCTACGGACCAACCGGTATAGGGGCGTTATATGGCAAGCCAGATCTGCTGGCAAAAATGACGCCGTGGCTCGGTGGCGGCAAAATGATTACCGAAGTGTCGTTCGATGGCTTCAAAACTCAGGATGTTCCCTATCGTCTGGAAGCCGGTACGCCGAACGTGGCGGGGGTGATTGGCTTAAGCGCGGCGCTGGAGTGGCTGGCAGAAACCGACATTGTCCAGGCTGAAAGCTGGAGCCGGGGACTGGCGACGCTGGCAGAGGAAGAACTCAAAAAGCGCCCGGGTTTCCGCTCGTTCCGCGTTCAGGACTCCAGCCTGCTCGCCTTTGATTTTGCGGGCGTTCATCATAGCGACATGGTGACGCTGCTGGCCGGATATGGCATTGCCCTGCGTGCCGGACAGCACTGCGCCCAGCCGCTGCTGGCGGCGCTCGGCGTTAACGGTACGCTGCGCGCCTCGTTTGCGCCGTATAATACCCAAAGCGATGTCGACGCGCTGGTTGCCGCCGTTGACCGCGCCCTTGAAATACTGGTGGATTAATGACTAGCGCTGCTTTAGCCGGACATCCGTTTGGCACTGTCATCACAGAAGAGACCTTAAAACAGACCTTCGCCCCGCTCCAGCAGTGGGAAGATAAATATCGTCAGCTGATCCTGCTGGGTAAACAGCTCCCTGCGCTTTCAGACGATCTCAAAGCGCAGGCGAAAGAGATCGCAGGCTGTGAAAACCGCGTCTGGCTGGGCGTGAGCGTCTCCGGCGAGAAGCTGCACTTCTTCGGCGACAGCGAAGGCCGCATTGTCCGGGGCCTGCTGGCCGTATTGTTAACCGCTGTGGAAGGGAAAAGCGCGGCGGAACTGCTGGCACATTCGCCGCTGGCGTTATTTGATGAGCTTGGGCTGCGCGCGCAGCTCAGCGCCTCGCGCGGTCAGGGGTTGATCGCGCTCAGCGACGCGGTACTGGATGCCGCACGTCAGGCTCAGGCCTGACGTTCCGCCTTCGCCATCATTTTCTTAAGGGCGTGAGACACCGCCACAAAGCCGAAGGAGGCGGTCACCATGGTGGCCGCGCCAAAGCCTGAGGCACAATCCATTCTCTTTGGCCCTTCCGCCGTGCTTTTCATCGCACACACGGAACCGTCCGCCTGCGGGTAGACCAGCGCTTCGGTCGAGAACACGCAGTCGACGCCCAGCTTGCCTTTGCTGTTCTTCACCACGTTAAAGTCGCTCTTCAGGCGCTCACGCAGCTTGGCCGCCAGCGGATCCTGAATGGTTTTCGCCAGATCGGCCACCTGGATCTGCGTCGGATCGATTTGCCCGCCCGCGCCGCCCGTCGTGACCAGCGGCACCTTGTAGCGGCGGCAGTATGCGATCAGCGCCGCTTTTGGCCGCACGCTGTCGATGGCGTCAATCACATAGCTGTAGCCTTTACTCATATACTCCGCGACGTTATCTGCCGTCACAAAGTCGTCGATCACCGTCACGCGGCACTCCGGGTTGATCAAGCGGATACGCTCCGCCATGACCTCAGATTTTGCCAGGCCGACGCTATCACGCAGAGCGTGAATTTGACGGTTGGTGTTGGTGACGCACACGTCATCCATGTCAATCAGCGTGATTGCGCCAATTCCGGTTCTCGCCAGCGCTTCTGCCGCCCACGATCCCACACCACCAATGCCCACGACGCAGACATGCGCATCCGCAAACAGCTGCAGGGCTTTTTCACCATATAAACGTGCCGTCCCGCCAAAACGCTGGCGCCAGGCGTCGCTGATTACCACAGACATAAAACCTCAGATGTAAAAAGGGTGAGGTTTTCCTCACCCTGAACAGTAATCCGTATTGCGCTCAGAATACCACAATCAGCCGCTGAATACGTTTCCGGCACCCGGCGCCGCCTTCAGTACCCACACGCGTCCGTAGTGGTTATACCAGCCCGCGCGGTGGCCAGCGTCAGGGCCAATGCCCTGATAGATATCGAAGTGCTGGCCTTTGATCGCCCCGCCGACGTCCAGCGCCACCATCAGACGCAGCTCATACTGGCCGTTGAACTTGCCGTTGTTGTCCAGCAGAGGAACCTCAGCCAGCAGCGTGGTGCCGGCAGGAATAATCGAGCGATCCGATGCTACCGACGCGCGGCCAATCAGCGGAACGGCACTAGCCCCTTTCACCGGGGCGAAGTTTTGCGGTTTGAAGAAGACGAACGACGGATTCTGCTCCAGCAGCTCACGCACCTCGGCTTCGCTGTGTTTCTCGCCCCACTCGCGGATCGCCTGCATCGACATGTCTTCTTTCTTCACTTCGCCACGGTCGATCAGCACCTTGCCAATACTGCGATAGGCGTGGCCGTTTTTACCGGAATAGCTAAAGAAGTTAAGCGGTGAACCGTCGCCAAAATCAATGTAGCCGCTGCCCTGAACGTCCATGATGAAGTTATCCATCAGGGAGTTGCTGTAGGCCAGAACGTAGTTTTCGCTCAGCGCACCGGCGTAGATCTCAGCGCGAGACGGCAGACGACCGCGTTTTGGCGGCATACGGTAGATAGGATACTGGAACTCGCCCTGACGCGAGTGTCGTGCCTGGATAACCGGGGTGTAATAGCCGGTAAACTGAACGTTGCCGTAGTTATCGGCCCCTTCCATCTGCCAGGCGTCGATACCAAACTGGCGCATGTTGCGCGTATCGCCGCCTGCTTTCAGCCAGTCCTGGACCGCGTTATACACGCTACTCTGAGTGCCATATAGACGCGGCGACGCGTTGCGGATCTGGTAGACCTGCTCGGAGAAATCACCGGCATTAATCGGTGCGCCGACCGCATCAGGCTGATTAACTAAAGAGAAAGGCTGGGATAACTTCCCGTCTTTATACTGTTGACCGCGATCGGTCGGTTTGGAAGAACAGGCCGCAAGAATCGCTACCATTGCGCCCGCCATCAGATACTTCGCCCAACGTCCTTTCATTATATCTCGTCTTTAAGTTGCCCATTTCCGCGTGATGAAGATAACAAACCGCCAGGGCTAATGAAATGCGATCGCATGCCCTTTGGCAAATTTTGCGCAAAAAGTAGTCCAAACAACGCCATGTCGTTCAATTTGCATACAAAATCATGATAAATGTGAAAAAGGGGTTGCATCACAAACCTATCCGAGTATAGTGCGCATCCACGGACGCGGGGTGGAGCAGCCTGGTAGCTCGTCGGGCTCATAACCCGAAGGTCGTCGGTTCAAATCCGGCCCCCGCAACCAA